>QQUM01000402.1 GCA_008501545.1 Calditrichota bacterium | reverse complement strand
CAACTTTATCCGGCGCGACTGCCAATGTATCGATTTTCCAGCGAATTTCTGCGATACCGCTGGCACCGGCATCCGTGATTTTCTGCCAGCATATACGAATACTGTCTGCATTTGTATAGCCGGAATCTGTTCCCGTCCAGTTGATGGAAAGTCCTGGAATTTTGGGAGGCGGGTCGCTGTCGATCCCCCGACCCCGAACGGTAATTTTTGCATCTTTCCGGGTGGCGTCAGAATTTTGTAAACGGATGAAGTATCCGATATAATTCATCACTTTATTGGGCTGAAAGGTCACAGAAAGATTTATCAACTCGCCCGGTGCTACACTTCGTTTAACATTCCCTATGGAAAACACATTTGGATCAGAACTCGACTCAGAAAAAATATACAAAGTGTCGCTAAGTGTCGGATCAGCGGCCGGGATGTTTTCGATCAATAAATTTTGTGTTGAGTCCCCGCCAATCTCGATATTGCCAAAATTCAACGTGTCGGGTGTAATTTTGATTTTTGCACCATGGGATGTGCCGCTTACCGGTAGGGTATAAATGCTTGGGCGCAACTGCGGTATCGTAATCGTCAACGTTCCTTCAAAAAAGGATCTGGCTTCGGTGTTGATGCCAATATTGATAATAATCGAGCTGGCGCTATGAATAGCCTTGTTCTGAATGATATTGGATAAGGTAAATGGCTCGGTAATCGTCATACTTTCGATTATCAGCGAATCACAGCCGGGATTTGAGATGCGTAAAGGAACAGGAGTGGCGTTGCCGGCAACGAAGCGACCAAGGTTGATTTCAGTTTTATCGAAGACAACTTCCGGGCGGCAAATTTCAAGTGTAGTTTCTGAAATCACCGTATCCATTTCAACATCTTCTGCCGAGGCTGCCCCATTTATTCGAAAATAATACAGACCGTCCCCACTGCTTGGCAGGTTACTGCTGATCGTAAAATCGCCTTGCCACAAGGTATCGCTTTCCCAGGCACCCCTCGCAGGTAGTGTGAGATCGAATGCCGTATCCGTGAGGCTGTAGTGGATTTCCGGATCGATATCTGTGTTCATATTGCGATCAAATTTCAATTCGACCGTTACATTGCCGATGCTTGCCTTTTGAGCAATTTTACCATCAACCAGAAAAACATGCTCGACAATGAGCGGTTTATCCTGCGCTGAAGCCAGCGTGTAAATTGTAAAAAAGGATGCAAAAATAAGGAGAAATAAATTTCTTGTTTTCATTTTATAATTCCTTGCAGGAAGTCAATGCGTAGCGTCAAGTGTTCATCATCAAGGAAAACCATCAATTCCCGCCTGAAAGCGGTGGTGGACCGGGGAGTTGTGTTGGTGTCGGAGGTGGATTGTCATCCGGTGGATTATCGCCACCTTGTGTGGCTAAAATTCCAACGCCGACACCACCGGCAAGTGCAAGCCCGATCAATGCCCATTTTTTCTTGCTGGAATTTTCCGAGATGGTTGTGCTTCGTCTGGATGAACCGTTCGCGACTGGTGCGGATTGGGGGCGGATGAGCATGTTCGCTATTGTACTCATCGCAGTAGAAAGATCATCTATGGACCCAGGAATATTTCTTGAAATTCTATTTAATACCTTGCCTGATTTGGTGTGTGTCGCCTGAATCGTGACAAGGTAGCCGCTGTAGGTTGAATTTATCTGACCGTGTACGACAACGTGTGAACGTAAAGCATAGCCAAGTTTGCGCGCACACGCAATATTGCTGCAATTCGTTTGTCCAATGCGCTTACTCGACAATGCATTGAGCACGGTTTGCATGTTCACCGGTCTTAGTTGTTGGTTGGATTTAAATCCTTGCATTAATGCATATGCAGGTTTTAAAGCATCAGGACCGGCAATGTCCGAGGCGAACGGGAGCACGGCGATTTTATATACTTTTCCGGGGGGGAGTTGTGCGTTAAGTGCTGTGGAAATGAATAATGAAAGTAAGGAAATTAGCAGTATTTTCGTGTGTCTTCCATGATGCATGTTTAATACTCCTGCTTCTTGATTATTTTGCAATTATGCCGGTGAAGTCGTCGGATACGGCTGGCATACCAGTGCAGATTCTCTAGGTTTTTCGCTCCATCTTCCGGCTGTAAAAACAAAATTTTGCTGACATCCCTGACCAGCATATATTTTTCAATTTAAGACATTTTACCTGAATTTAAGCTTCAATTATAAATATCCACTTTTGGGTATTATGCGCAAAAAAGCCGTTTTTATTTTCCGATTTATTCGTTGATATTTACGATTGAATCTTTATAGTTTGCGATTAGTGAAGTTATTGCATGCAATGCATGGTTCATGCATTGATAATTGCTGCTTCTCGAAAATAAATTTTTGCTGGTTTTGTATGTGCGCAAACAGGTTGAGGATGTCGAGTGAAAAATTATAATAAAATTCTCATTATAAAATGTGGAACAACCTATTCTGAGTTATACCCTCAACATGGTGATTTTGACGATTGGTTAATGGCGGGAACAGGACTATCCGAAGAAGAAGTGACTGTCGTTGCTGTTTATCAAAATGAGATATTGCCTGATGCCGGTGAATGCGCAGCTGCAATCCTCTCCGGTTCTCATGCCATGGTGACGGATAAAACAACGTGGATGGAAAATTTAGCAGAATGGATACGCGGTGCTGTTGTGAAAAACAGACCACTTCTCGGTGTCTGCTTCGGCCATCAAATGCTGGGTTATGCGCTTGGGGGGAAAGTTGGCTTTAATCCAAACGGTCTCGAGTTTGGAACGCGAGAGATAAGGCTGGCAGGTACAACATCCGGGGATAGAATGTTTGCTGGCTTCCCCGCGACGTTCAAAGCACATCTCTCCCATGCACAAGCGCTCGTCGATCTACCGCCAGGATCGGTGCGCCTTGCTTCCAGCACCCTCGATCCGAATCAGGCATTTCGTTTTGGGGAAACGACATGGGGTGTGCAATTCCATCCGGAATATACACCACCAATAACAACCGAATATATTCGGCAGGTCGAGTCTCATCTCCGTCGCCGGGGCGTCGATGTTGAAGCATTAAAAGCACAGGTCGAACCTACACCGGAAAGCAACCGCATTCTCCAACGCTTCGCTCACATCGTCAAGGATAGATCATCCTGAAACCACCTAAAATTCAGCGCTTATCCCGACAGATGGTAAAATACCGAGTTCCGCTTTATCGATTATCTTTTGTTCCCAAAAATCGTAACGTGGCTTTCTTGTCAGCAGGTTGTTGTAAACATTTTGCACATCAGCGAATGCAATAAGCGTCCATCTTGCAAAATTAAAACGCCTGTCAACACGCAGATCGAGAAGGTGGCCGGCATCCAACCTGGATTGCAGATATTCCTCCGGCAGGTTTTGAATGAAACCATTGTTTTCTTGCGGCAAGTAGAGACGTGTGTAGGGCGAACCGGTGTAGTAGCGGAATTTACCACTGACTTCCCAGTTGGCACCGATTTTATACCCACCAGAGATGTTCAGAATAAAACGCTGGTCGTATTGTCCCGGATACGTTTTCCCGTTTCGGGCTGTGTATTCACTTTTGCTGTATGCCAGACTGACCTGACCGTAAAGTGGTGTGTTGGATAACTTTTTTTGCAAAAGAAGCTCGAAACCATATGCCTTTCCCTGGCCTTCGGAAACCAGCGGAATAAAACCGAACGATTGGAAATTATCCTCGCGGCCGCCGTATCCCACACCGGTGTTCGTCAAAACGAGATAGGAAAGATCCGGCGTTGCACCAGCAGGCAAATTGCTGTAGTCTTTATAATAGGTTTCGAACGAAACATTTGTATCATCGAATACCAGATGGTTGATACCGGCAACAACCATGTCGTTTCGTAACGGCTTCAGCTGGCGATTAAACGGATTGAGTACCCAAACATAGGATGGCGCCTGTTCATAGCGGCCAATACTTGCTTTTACTTTTGTCCGGTTGCTCAAATGGGCAATTGCAGAAAATCGTGCCGATGGATGGAATTTTTCTTCGATGAAATTGTAGTAATCACCGCGCACGCCCAGATGAATCTCAAACTTGTTAGCAAATTTTTGCTCAAACTGCGCATAAGAGGCTGCTTTGTAATCCGCCGTGTCCACAGTAATTATATTCTGTAAACCAATTTGGGATAAAGGCACTTGCCTGCCGTTACGGTCAAATATTGTATCGGCGAATGTTGTCGTATTGTCGTTGCCGATGCGCTTTATCCCGATTCCGGTGGAAAGACCGTTCGATTTTGACAACCGGAAATAGCTGTCGAACTTAAGGGATAATTCGTTTTCGTTCGCATTGCTGCGGAAGTATTCCTGTTCGGTGGAATCAACCTGCCGGAAGCGAAAAGCATTGCGGTTGTTTCCGGCGATGATATCGACAAAACCTGAC
>QQUM01000654.1 GCA_008501545.1 Calditrichota bacterium | reverse complement strand
GTCAAATGCACGGGAAAAATTATGACCGAAATAGAAACTGCACGACTCGCCCTATCTCATCTTTCTTTCGATGATGCACCATTTATTTTGACACTTCTAAATGATGAGGATTTTATCAAAAATATTGGTGATAAAAATGTCCGTGCCATAGCTGACGCGGAGAATTACCTTAAAAATGGCCCGATTCAAAGTTATGAAAACTTCGGCTTTGGGCTATACCGCGTCTCGAACAAGGCAACGGGTACACCGGTTGGTATCTGCGGTCTTCTCAAGCGGGAAACATTGCCGGATGTTGATATCGGTTATGCGTTTTTGCCGCAGTATTGTGGAATGGGTTACGCGACCGAATCGACATGTGCCGTGATGGCGTATGCACAAAATACCCTTGGCCTTGCGCGCATCGTTGCGGTGGTTTCACCGGAGAATGAAGCATCCAAAAAAGTGCTTCACAAGTTGGGATTGCGGTATGAAAAAATGATACAGCTCGCACCGGGGGATTCTGAATGCATGTTGTTTGTTCCGGAAACGAGCGCAGCGGGAACTGACGAATTGAATTGAAATATGAAAGTAGGCGTATTAGTAGAGTCGAAATATTTCATCGGCGTTCGAGTCCATGCCGCCGTGGTGCGTCTGATCGTGATCTGCAGTCATACATCGATTGTTCTTTTCTGAAATAAGCATATTGTAAATTCCATAGGAAATAGCTTTATTTTCATAGTCTAGAAAAAAAGCGGCGATTTTGAGTTAGGGTGGGATGCATAGTAAAGTTATTTTACGATTTTGAAGTGCGTCGAAAGCCGCTGCAACTGAAGTCGACGTTAGAAAAATTGAGATAATCGGTTGACAAAAGGCAGTCATTGGTCTATATTCATAATATGAAATACTTTAATTGGGATCCTGAAAAAAATAAAATCTTAAAACGAGACCGCGGCATATCTTTTGAAGAAATTGCCTACTTAATTGAGTCCGGTCAATTGATCGGAGTAGAGGAAAACCCTGGGTATTCTAATCAAAAAATATATGTTCTTGAAATCGACAACTATGCCATCATTGTACCTTATGTGGAAAATGATGATCAAATATTTTTAAAAACAGCTTTTCCAAGCCGTAAATACACGAAAAAATACGGTTTGAAAGGAGAATGATGAATAAGATAAATAAAAAAGCATTCAAGCCAATCGATCAGGATGAACAAGACTTGATGGATTCAATCGAACGTGATGAATGGCAACCTGTTAAAAATTTTGAACAGGAAAAGAAAAAAGCAATGGATGCTGCTCGAAACACTTTAAAAAAAGACAAAAGAATCAATCTTCGTCTTACTCAAAAGGATTATCAGCAAATACAGATCAAGGCAATTGAAGAGGGTATACCATATCAAACACTTATTTCAAGTATTGTGCATAAATATCTAAATGGTACACTAACACCCCGATCATAGAAAAGAAACAGAAGCATTGGGTGGTGGTGAACAGGAAATTCGAGACTCTTTTGAACATTCTTATCAATTTGATATAAGGCAAGAATTTAATTGCTACAGCACTTGTTTTCCTACCTTTTTTCAGCGCACTGTTCCAGACTTGTCCCCCAGGACTGCTTTACTTTCATCTCACCTCACCTATCGGCAAGCTGTTTTTCCAAAACAGCAATCTCATGAGCCGGTTCTTTACAAACAAAATTTTCACAAACAAACGCAGTCGGTTTGCCATCCACGGGTTGTACGGCGCGTATAAATTCAAGGTTTTCACCGAGAAAGTTTTGCCCGTCCTTTCCATCTGCAAATAAAAGCACCCGGTTACCGATAAACGTCTTTCCGATGAGGCCATGCATTTTCTCGAAAATCGGCGCTTCTTTCGAAGCAGCGGCGAGTACAATTTGTGTCGGTTTCTGCAATGTATTATTTATGGCAACCATAAGCTGTGGAAAAGCGCTCGGACTTTGTTCAATTCTGCTTTGCATGCTTTTCAGCGCTTTTTCAGCCAGCAGCCGCCAGTCTTCCCGTCCTGTCATCCCGGCGAGTCGAAGCAGATTAAGAATCGCAATGGAATTGCCACTGGGTTCCGCTCCATCGTAGCTGTTTTTCATTTGCAGCAAGATGTTTTTATCCTGACCGGATGTATCGAAAAAACCACCATTTTCGTCGGCAAAAAGCGCGATCTGTTTTTCTGTGAGCGCAACGGCCAACTTCAGCCAGTCGATTTCAAACGACGCTTCGTATAAATCGATCAATCCCTGCACGAAAAATGCGTAGTCATCCAGATGGGCTGTTAATCCGGCTGCGCCGGCACGGGAACGGCGGAACAGTGTGACACCGTCATTTTGTATGTGATATTTTTTCAGATAGCCGACTGCGTTTTGCGCGGCTTTTAAGTACTGTTTATCTCGTAAAACCTGGTAGCCTTTGGCAAAGGCGGAAATCATCAAACCATTCCAGGAGGTTATGATTTTATCGTCGAGCAGCGGGCGTGGTCGCTTTGCCCTTGCATCCAGGAGCCTGGATTTGATGTCTTGCAACCTTGTACGTTGGATTTTATCGGTTGGTTGTTTTTGTGCCAGATAGGGGACATTTTTCGTGCCGAATTCGCCGTGTGGGTCGGCAATCGTGTTGCCGTTTTCCGTTATGCCGTAGAGTGTACAAAAGAGGTCCGCCTCTTCCTTTGTGAGTAAGTTTTCGATCTCTTTTTTATCCCATAGATAGAAGGCACCTTCCGCATTTTCCCCTGGATTTTCAGGGATGGGACTGTCGGCGTCCTCCGCCGAATAAAAACCGCCTGCTGCATCCGTCATGTCCCGCAACACATAGCCAAAGATGCCACGCACCACTTGCGCGAAAAATGCCGCGCCGGATATTTGATGTGCTTCCAGGTAGGAAACGGCAAGTTGTGCCTGATCATAGAGCATTTTTTCAAAGTGGGAGACGCGCCATTGCTCATCCACGGCATAGCGGTGAAAGCCTCCGCCAAGGTGATCGTGCAGGCCACCTTCCGCCATTTTGCGCAGCGTGACCATAGCCATTTGCCGGGCTTGTTCGTCGCGATTGCTCTCTGCGTATCGAAAAAGAAAATTGTAGATGGACGGTCTGGGAAATTTCGGTGCGGGACCAAAACCACCATGTGTCGCATCGAATGCCTGCTGAAACTGCCTGAATCCCATGGTCAGCAAAGCTTCATCCAGGGCATGGCTTTCGCTTATTGGCTCGTGCTGTTTGAGTGCCTGTGTAAGCTGGTCTGCTGATTGCAGTATTTTTTCCTGGTCCTCCTGCCAGACACGGATAATGCCCTGCAGCAGCTCGCCAAAACCGGGCTGGCCGTATTTCGATTTTGGCGGGAAGTAGGTTCCGCAGTAAAAAGGCTTTAGATCCGCCGTTAGAAAAACACTCATTGGCCATCCGCCACGGCCGGTCATCGCTTGCGTTGCGGCCATGTAAACCGCATCCACATCGGGTCGTTCCTCCCGGTCTACTTTAATTGGAATGAAATGGCTGTTGAGGTATGCTGCGATTTGTTCGTCTTCAAAAGATTCGTGCTCCATAACATGGCACCAATGGCAGGTTGCATAGCCGATCGATAAAAATATCGGGTGGCCGGTTTCCCTTGCGGCCTGAAATGCCTCTTCGCCCCAGGGATACCAATCGACCGGATTGAAGGCGTGTTGCAGAAGATAGGGACTGTTCTCATTGATGAGCCGGTTTGGTGTTTTTCCTGCAGCACGCTGTTTTGCAACGAATTCTGAAATTCGGTTGGATGCTTTGGATTGGCTGTCCTGATTTTGTGTGGCACAGCCGACCAAAATTGTGAAAAAGATTAGTGTTACGATTGCAAAAGCAGAATGGACTGGAATTACCGGGAGATCAATTAATAGCATGGATGTTCCTTTTGTTTCTCATACGCGTAATCATACTCGAAATCTCATTCTCGTCTATTTAAAAACCGGTTAAGACAACGAGTAAGTGTATGCAAAAGCACGTGGCGATTTTTGTTTTCATTTGAGTGTTGATACGACCTTCATGAATTTGAAATAAAAAAATGACAATAGTTAATTCAACGTATAGTCTCTGAAATATAATCCTCGAAATAACCAGACTATGTGAAATCTCACGGATGCTGAACTTGTCGAAGTGTCCGGTTGAACCTTCTCTTTTTACACAATCTGGACTTTTAGGTTAATACTAAAGTTGATCGTTTTTCGTTGGCAGAGGAATTGGCAGGGTTTCTTAGTGTTTTGATTTGCAAGTTAACGAAACAATAAGTATATTCTTGCCACTCAAAAAAAAGGATGTATTCGTGGCAAGAATTGCAAAAAAAATTAAATTATCGGATTCCGATTATCAAGAGCTTTTAACTCGGTCCAGATCTCATCGCCTTGACCATCGGTTCGTCATTCGGGCAAAGATTATTT
>QQUM01000364.1 GCA_008501545.1 Calditrichota bacterium | reverse complement strand
TTCTTGCTATCGAATGGTAATATTTTTTCTTAAAGTGGCACTGCGCCCAATGAGAAATAACTTATATTCACCAGGCGAATCAACATGCACGATTACAGAAGTTTGATAAGGGATAAGCACTTGTAATGCCGTAGTTTTTTCCTGATAAACTGCAAATGGCGTAAGGTATATATTCCGCTCGTCTTTAACCACATCAACTACATCGAACGTGTAAGCGGGGCTGGGAAGTTGGCCTCGTATGATTAATTTAAGTTCGTCATTGCCGTGATGATCGGGATCAACATCGACGGATTCCACATATGTTTTTTGGATTACATGATCAATTGGTGGCTCAGCACGGGCAGGAATTTCCTTTTTTTGCGGTGTTGCACAAGCCACAAAAAATGAAGCACATAACAGAAAAAGAAACGAAATTTGTTGATATTTACTGCTCAATACTTTCAAAAAATTCATTTTAATAAATACAAGGAATGTAAAAGAAAGGCAAGCAAAATATTACAATTGCATGTCAAATATGCATATGTGTATTGAATCTATCAATCGTATGCTTTAACAAAATCGACTATTCCATCACATATTCCCTGGCATACAGCATCACGAAATTCGGGATTTAAAATTCGCATTTCTTCATACGGCTGCATGATAAATGCCGGTTCCAATAACACGGAAGGCATGCTTGTAATTCGACATACCGAGAAATTCTTGGCATGAACACCTTTATCCGGCAATTTCGTCTGCGACAACATATGGCGGTGAATCATATTCGCAAGAGGTTTGCTATGAGGATGAAAATAAAAAGTACTCGTTCCGCGAATTTTCATGGGATTCACACCATTCGGCAAGGCATTAAAATGCAGACTAATGAATAAATCACTGTTATTGGCCTCAGCAAATTGCGTTCGTTGATACAATTCAAGGCCTGTATCCTCGGTGCGGGTCATCACAACATGCGCACCTTGTTTTTCTAACAATGCTTTCAATTTCCGTGCATAATCTACTGTCATGATTCTTTCATTTATTCCTGTCAACCCAAATGCACCGTTATCCGGACCATGCCCGGGATCAATGCAAATGACCATATTCTTTAAAGGCTGCTCTTCCAGCGATTCGCGTTTTGGAGATTTTTTAAATGAGAGCGCATAATTTTTCCCGTCATGCATTAGTTCGTAACCCCAAACCATCCGGCGATCAAATTTAAATCGCAGGCGGTATTTATCCGCCGCCACCATTTTGCCGGAGATCCTATTTAATAAAGGCGTGCTATGCGTTTCCCGAACAAATGGAGGAATGTCTTCTGCCTGTAGAAAAAACACATCATAATAGCGCAAATTTCTGCTTTGCGCGACCTGTACCGGATGTGGATACGTTGCCATTATATCCACAGAGATGTGTTCATTATCATTCTGACTATATTTTACATCGACACGTGAAGTCTTTCTGTCTATTGGACTTATAGACCGAACAGATGTTGTGATTTCATCCCGAGGCAGCCAGATCGTTTCCTTCTCCGCAAGGGTGATACGGCTGTAATCGCCATAGCCACCATCTTCCGTGACAATAGCTCCCGGATACAAATACGTTAGCAAGAAGCGCTTGTTTTTATAATCAACCAGACTTTTCGGTTTGACAATTTCTTTGCGAATTGGAGTATTTCCCCTTCGCACATAAATTTCGTTCTCATTGTGAATCGAAATCACTTCTTCCGAGTCGGTTATCAGTGTGAGCAATGTGCGAAACTGATTTCCCGCATCTTCCGGCTTCGGGATAAAATAGCCAACATATATGCCATCGACTGAAGGCAAATACCATGACCGGTCAAGGCCGAATGAGGTATTTTTCCATCGCATACGCCGTTTTTTGTTGACTTCCCGCATGCGATATATACGCCCTTCACCAAATGAAAAATACATGTGGGCATTTGGTGTACCTTTGGCAATAATCGCAATACGCTCGCCAGGATTAACCGCGAGTGGGCGGTCAGGATAAATGAAGCTACCTTCAATTAAAATATTCTTATGTGGACTGGAAAAAAGATGCGTCGGGATGAAAACATTGCGCTTTTCTTGAAAACGGCCTGAGGCAAATTTGAATTCTGTATGAATGTTTAACGAGCCGGGCGCAACCGGGATCATTGCGAGGAAGGTCCCATTCGGAAACAAATATGCCGGCAAGCCATTGACTGTAACACTATCACACGGCAAGGAAAAATTTCCGAAAACAAATGTGGAATCTGTAACGTGAAGTACATCCCCTGGTTTGGGATGTACAACTGAAAAACGTTCGCGATCTGCATTATTTACGCTTGCGAAAAGCGAACTGTATAATAACAGGAAAAGTCCGATTGGCAGGGATTGTCTCAGGTGTTTGATCATAAGCAATAGTAAAAGTCATAAGTCCTACCCTCTCTATCGACATATCTCAATGATGATAAACTAGGAAAAATAGTTATCACACAATTGCACAATACACGCGCTTCCGGCAGACATCTCAACAATATTTGGAGGGCAAATCAGGAGTGAGTTGTGTTTGGCGTAACCTGCTATATCTCCACTACCTTTTGTTCGTAAAGGACGCGTAAAAAATTTTCCATCATTGTAATATGTCATGCACGGATGATAATTTTCTCGATTCGACCGGTTATAAAATGGTTCCGTTATCTCTGCATTAACAATGTGGTTTTGTGAATCAGTTTTCCCCATCATTTGTAAAATAGCAGGGCGGACAAGCACTTCGAACACCGTGGAGCTGGAAACCGGATTTCCAGGTAATCCGAACACAATACCGTTGTCATGTGTCGCAAAAACTGTCGGTTTCCCCGGCTTGATCTTCACTTTTTCGAAGAGGATTTGCAGCGCCAGATATTTAAAAACGTCACTAACGAAATCGAGATCACCCATCGAAACACCGCCGGAAATAAGCAACAAATCCGCCTGCAACCCAAGAGAAATTTTATGCCGAATTATCTCCTGTTCATCCCGCACGATTCCAAGCAACTCACATTCAAGTCCAAAACTATCACATAAAGCTTTCAGGGTATATGTGTTGGAATTGCGTATTTGCCCCTTTTTCGGGTTTTCCGATGGGTGAACCAATTCATCACCTGTAGACAAAATAGCCACTCTCGGCTTGCGTATTACTTTTGCCGTTGATTTGCCAACAGTGGCAAGAACACCCGCAACTGCTGGATTAATTTGCATTCCCGAAGTGAGAATGCGTTGGCCATTTCCAATTTCAGTTGCTTTTTTGACGACATGCAGTCCTGGCTGAGTCCTTTTTTGAATGATAACGGAATTCGCGCCATGACCTGGCTTTGTCAGCTCGACTTCGCGCACACTGTCCGCTCCTTCAGGAAGCGCTGCGCCGGTCATTATTTTAGCAGCTTCCCCAGAATTCAGTTTAAAATCAGGATAGCTGCCGGCTGGAATAAAACCAACAACGTTTAGCTCAACCGGTGGGATTTGCAGATCTTCTGATCGAACGGCGTATCCATCCATCATACTGCGGTCAAACGGGGGCATATCTATATCAGAATAAACATCTTCCGCTAAAATATAGCCACCGCATAAATCCAGCTTTCGTCTCTCTTGCCCGAGAACCTGGGTATGCTGGGCGATAATTTTATGTGCTTCTGCAACAGTAATCATTGTTTAATTAATCGTCGTTTTTAAAATGCGGTACTTGATATTATGAAGCGATTGGATTTGCTTGCCAAATCTGCGTGCTTCCAGTTCAGTTGCAAAGCGTCCTAATATAACACGATACAGTGTACCGGTTCGGGTTTTAAAGGCTAAAATTTCTGATGCATAGCCAAACCGTTTATAATAATCACGTTGGCTTATTGCATTCTCTCTGTCACCGAACGCCCCGATTTGTACAGCAAAACGTATTTCTTCATTTGTTTTCTTTACGGGTGGTTGAATTGTTGATTTGTCCGCAGGTGTTGCTCGTGTGACATTGTGAAGTTGGTCAATGTATGCCGGATCCTCTTTGGCAATGTCATTCGTTTCATTATTTTTAGAATTTTTGACAACCTTTTTTAATTCACTCTTTGCCTGATCTAACTGTGATTGAGCAAGGAGCATTTTGGCTGCGAAATACTGTGCCTGAATTCGTAACTCAGAATGAGGGTAGTCCGATACAATATGGGAGAAAAAAAGACGTGCTCGTTTGTAATCACCTTTGGCGTAATTAAACTGGGCGATTTTATAAATCACTTCAGGTGCAAAACGTGATGCCTTGTTATTTGAATACAATCTTGTGTAGTTTTGAAGTGCTGTATCCCCGTTTTCGGTCAGAAGTGCTTGCAAATACAGCACATCGGGGGAAGATGGATAACGTTTCGCAATGGCATCAAGCCGATTTCTTGCTGTTGGCAAGTTCTCAGTGGCCACAATATGAAGAATCTGTTTTT
>QQUM01000594.1 GCA_008501545.1 Calditrichota bacterium | reverse complement strand
CATCCCAACACACTCATCTCCATACAGAGCAAGAATACAAACGTGATTTTGTTCAAATCTTCTGCGTAAATTATCAAGATTTTTGCCCGGGAACATCGTTTGAATTAAAGGCAAATCCTCAATCGTTCCAAAACGAAATGAGTAATTTCTTCCGAGGCGGTTTAACAGCTTTTGATCCAGGGCTTCGCCGGCCTCATCTGCGTAACCAATATAGAAATTCAAGTATCGAAAAAGCCACCAGGGGATATAATTGTACAACATCATCAGGACGATTTGTCCACGCCCGTCTCGAATGAGTTTGATTAATTTTGCGAGTTGTTGAACCATAAGATGTGATCCGGTTTTTGGAATTATTGATAAGCAAACGCGGAAATATGCGACACTTTTCAGTTTATTTCAATGGGTGTATCAAATCTGTTTTCTTATATTTTATAAGGAGGCCACAGGAACGCAATACACCAGCCTTTACCCTGTCAAAAGCTTCGGCGATAACTAAATCAATATACTGATTATGAAGAAGAAATGCGGATTGAAGCTGCATGAACATTTTCCTCTTTTATTGTTCTCATCCATGAACTAATGACCAGGAAGCGCTGTAAAATTTTGTCATTGCAGCATTCGGAAAATTGCTTTTGTAAAAAATTATTGTATTTTATTTTGATTCAATAGAAAACACTACATTCTCTGCAATACTATAAGGAGTATAGAATCCATGCCAAAAAAATTCATAATGTTCCTCGTCGCGCTCTTTTATGTAACAGCGCTTGGCCAACTGGCTGCCCAGGAGAAAAAAGACGGTTTGGTACCCATCAAAATTGATCTGCCCAAGCCCATGTTTGTCGGTACGCCGCAAAACATGCAAGTTCCAAATCTGGAAAAACCACTGGGGAAACCACGCCCACCGTTTCTTGCACCGGCAGGGACAAAAAATCTGGTTCTCGGCCAGGTCCCCGCAAGCACAGACGATATGCCAATCATCGGTGAACTTGAAATGATTACCGATGATGACAAAGAAGCGCCGGAAGGCCATTTCGTTGAACTTGGGCCTTTCCTGCAGCATATCACCTTTGATCTGGGTAAAAAAAGTAACATTTATGCAGTCCTCATCTGGCATTTTCACAAGCAAGCCCGCGTTTACTTCGATGTTATCGTACAGGTCGCAGACGATGCGGACTTCACACAAAACGTGCAAACGATCTTTAACAATGACCTCGACAATTCAGCAGGTTTGGGCGTCGGAAAAGATTGGCATTATGTGGAAACATCAGAAGGCAAACTCATTGATGCAGGCGGCGTTGTCGGCGAGTACGTGCGTATTTACTCCAATGGCAACACAAATAATGATTTGAACCATTACACGGAGGTCGCCATTTACGGCAAGCCTCAATAATGCGTAGGAATGCACATTATTATATAGCATGCGCCGCTGTAATTATTTTAGCGACCTGGCTGCGAGTCCATAATTTGGACTTGCGGCCAATGCACACCGACGAAGCTGTGCATGCTGTAAAATTCGGCGAATTGCTTGAAAAAGGGGATTATTTTTACGATTACGATGAATACCACGGCCCGACTCTCAATTATTTTACGCTCCTTCCTGCCTGGCTGAGCAACCACAATTCATACGCTGATTTAAACGAAACCGTGCTCCGCATCGTACCGGCGATGTTTGGCCTGTTTCTTTGTGCAGGACTGCTTTTTCTTGCACCCGGGCTTGGGCGCATGGCCGCACTCTTCAGTGCGCTTTTTGCTGCGGTCTCACCTGCAATGGTATTTTACAGTCGCTATTATATTCAGGAAATGCTGCTGGTTTTCTTCACCCTGTGCACGATTCTCGCCTTCTTCTATTTTTTTCAAACAAGAAAAGTTGTCCAGGCAGGATTCGCCGGACTCTGTCTCGGTTTAATGAATGCCACAAAGGAAACATGGATTATTTCGGTCGCCGTGTTTTTTATCGCGCTAATGAGTGCAATCATTTGGCATCAGGGACGAATCCAACTGCAAAACAAGCGTACTTTATGGCGAGGCGCAGGGATTGCCTTTGTCGCATTTGCACTCATCTCCGTACTCTTTTTTTCATCCTTCGGAAAGAATCCAATCGGTATCTGGCATTCGGTTTATACTTATTTCACCTATTTTGACCGGGCAGCGAACAATAGTATTCATATACATCCCTGGTATTTCTATCTGAAACTGCTCACTTATTTCAAAATAGGTGAAGGACCTTTATGGACAGAAGCTGCTGTGCTGACCGCGGCCATAATTGGAATTATCGCGATAATAAACAAAAACAACAAGGCACATACCGATGGAATATTGCCAAAATTTTTCGTGGTATATGCGTTGCTTATGCTTGCGGTCTATAGCCTGATCCCCTATAAAACACCCTGGAATCTGTTAAGTTTCTACCTGGGATTTATCCTATTGGCAGGCATTGGTGTTGCCGAGCTCTTCAGGATGATTTCTAAACACCGTACAAAAACAGCCGTGGGTTTTATTTTCTTTTTTGTGATCGTGCACTTGCTTTGGCAGACATTTTTAGGAAACGGAAAATATGATGCCCATCCAGCGAATCCGTATGTTTATGCACACACACATCCTGATATCTTCAAAATCGTGGACAGATTACAGGACATAAGCTCCAAACAGCCGGAGAAAAACAATCTGTATATTCAAGTGATGTGCAGCGGTAAAGATTACTGGCCGTTGCCATGGTATCTGCGGCAATACACACAGGTTGGGTGGTGGAGTCATGTTCCAGCACGCCAGAAACTCGCCCCAATTGTCATCCTTACACCTGATCTTGAAGCTGATTTTGTCGAACACAACTATGAACTGTCCCCTCCCGGGCATCGATATCTTTACATTCCACTTTTTGAGGAAATGATGTATCTCCGGCCGGGCATAGAACTGCGGTGTTATATCAGGAAGAAAGAATGGGATGTTTGGCAAAGGACAGGAGCCGAACAAGCCTTCCCCTAAATCGGTATAAATGAACAAGGCAACAGGAAAAAATTATTATTCTTAAGTGGAATTATTTTGTATATTGAGCAAAGGAAATGACTCCCCGCTGCGCATTTTTCAACTAACATACCTGTATTACAAAGATCTATCAAGGGAAGAGCCTGCTTTTTTATGTGTCAAAGGAATGTGACATTTCTCGTATTAAGCATTCTTTTATTTTGGCAATGTAGCAACTATCCACCACCAATCCAGCCGAATCCGGTGAAAATCCCTTTTTCACAGCAAATCATAAAAGAGTACCTTACTTCAGACTACAATGTTCAAGACCTGGAGCAACTTTATGAGCTGCAATGCTTTCTGGAAAAAGAGCTCATCTTAAAACTGGATATTGTGAACAAAAGTGGCCAGGTGCTGCCCAATCACATATTGCAATTGCGTCGGGATTACAAACTGAATGAACTGAAATTTCCACCCCGGGTTTCCGGGAAAATTGATAAAATAATAATTACAAAATCAATCTTCGGTAAATTAAGTCTCAAGCTCAAGGTTGTTTTCCAAACATATCCGAATATAGCACTTACATTCGTTCCAGAAGGGCCGGGAGATCAATTCATCGTTGAGAAAAGCTACTTCGGGCATGTGGTTAAAGTTAATAATACTGAATACAATTGTGCCTGGGGATGTGAAAACAGACTGCTTGTTCCCATTCATCTACTGGAGAGATTTCATTAAACCAGGCGCATCGTACAAGGATACACATTTCCGTAGTAATATCGCTACAGACATCCCTCCCATCCAATCCCAATTTTTTTCTTCAATATTAAATTCTCTGAATTATCGCTGAATTCCATACAACCTGTATTGATTGTTATAGAGACATGTCGATAAAAGCCTTAGCATGATAATTCTCAATTTCGAGTCCATCCGGCAGAGCGGACATTTTATTCTGGCGATCCTTTTTGGGCACGTCGTTTACTGAATCCATCTATATTAACATCAAATCAAATAAAGATTCCCGATGAAACACACCTGCTCGAAAGCCCGGCCAAGCAACATGAAAAAAAGGTACAATTCCAGTTGAATGCAAAACTTAAAATAAATCTGAAGCTTCTTTTCAGGCCCAAGAGAGGCATTGCATATTTAGCAGAATTCATTTAGATTGTCGCAATTCATCAACAATCATTTTCGTTTCATTCTCTCACAGGCTTTGCGTGGACTTATCAATTATCATTCCGGTTTTTAATGAGAGCACGAAAATTTGTGCTGATATCCAGTCAGCTTCTTCATTTTTGCATGAACACCAATTGCACGGTGAAATTATTATCGCTGATGATGGCAGTACAGATGGCACCTGTGAGCTCGCCAAAGACACGCCTGTTGATAAGCAAGTAAAATTGCATGTTCTTGAAACTGCCATTCACAAGGGGAAAGGATTCGCATTACGAAA
>QQUM01000127.1 GCA_008501545.1 Calditrichota bacterium | reverse complement strand
CAGCACGAATGGCACCGGCCTTTTTCTGACTGTCGAGCACAATTTGTGTACCCTGTGCATCCGGCTCAAATGTGTTGCGCACCCACAACTCTGCGCCATCCTCGACACTGGGACGAATGCATTTTGGATGCAGCACTTTCGCGCCAAAATAAGCCAATTCAGCAACCTCACTGTAGGCAAGTACAGGAATGGTCCGGGCCGTCTCATCGATTCGTGGATCAGTGCTCATAACGCCGGTCACATCCGTCCATATTATTACCCTTGTTGCATCAATGACCTTACCGATAATCGCGGCGCTGTAATCGCTTCCGCCGCGCCCGAGGGTTGTGGTGGCGCCTTCCTTTGTCTTGCCATTGAATCCCGTCACAATCGGAATGATATTCTTTTTGACAAGTGGTAGCACGACTTCTTTAGCGCGTATTTTTGTGGCTTTGAAATCAGGATTTGCATGCTGAAAATGATTGTCAGTTACCAGGAAGTCACCGGCATCAACAGCGATTGAGGAGAAACCGAGTGTCCGAAGGGCGGCAGCGAGAAGATGATGACTCATACGCTCTCCCAAAGAAACAACAGCATCCAAAGCACGTGGTGTTGCTTCACCAAGAACATGGACAGCATGGCAAAGCGCCGTAAATTCATCGATCATCGCTAAAATGGCTGCTTCAATTTCGGTGGTTGATTCGATAAGTTTGAGTTCTTGAATGGTTTGCAGATGCCGATCGCGCAGTTTTTCTTTGTTTTCCAGAAAGCATGCCTGATTTCCGTTGGCAGCCTGTTCCACCGACTCGATTAAAATATCTGTGACACCACTCATTGCAGAAACAACGGCAATGATGCGTTCGTTTTTTTGCGCGTTCGCGATGATGCGCGCGCATTGATTGATTGTCTCGGCGGATCCCATGGATGTACCACCGAATTTTACTACGGATATATTCATTCGCTTCATTTTGATTAAAAAAATTTAGTAAATAGTATGGTTGACTTAAAAAAAAAGCCATTCACAAGTGAAATGGCTTTTAAATTTAAAAACAAATAGGTAAAGTGCTACAAGAAAATCCTGCCATTTTTTCCGGCAGGCATCATACTCTTACCGCGGTCCGAATTCGGCACGCAGCAGATCGATGAATTTATTTTCAGCGTTTGAAAGAATGCGGCCCTTTTTGGCGATAACAGCAATATCCCGTTCGATGAGGATATTTTCGATTTCCAGTCCGATGAGCAAGCCTCGTTTCACTTCTTCTTTAATAGAATTTTCGGGAACGATTGACATGCCAGTGCCGTTTTCAACAATACGCTTGATTGTTTCTACATTATCCAGTGTCATGGTGACCTTTGGTTGCACATTGTGCTTGCGCAGTGTTTTATCCAGAAGTTTCCTGGTTGGGATGTTGCGCTCAAAAGCGATAAACGGCTCGTTGTTCAAGTCGTCAATCTTAATTGATTTTTGTTTGCCGAACTTGTGGGATGGAGCGACGATGGCAACCATCCTTTGTTTCCAGCATGGATGAATATCCAACTGACGGTTTTTTTGAGGTTCAGCTACCACGCCAAGATGTGTCATGTTGCTTAAAACATCCTGGTAAATTTCAGCAGAGTGCCGGTACGTCAGATGGACCTTTACTTCGGCAAATTTGGACATAAATTTTTGCACGTACATTGGCAAATCATGTAGCCCGATTGTATAGATACTTTCAAGTTTTATCGTGCCGGCTACGACATTGGCCAATTCATTGATTTCTACTCGAGCTGCTTCCAATTGCTGTAAAATGCTTTTACTGGTTCGATAAAAAACTTCGCCCGCTGGCGTGAGTGCAAGATTTCTTTGCGCGCGCTCAATCATGCGTACGCCAAATTCATTTTCGATATGGCTGATTTGCTGGCTTACGGCGGATTGCGTGAGATGGTTGACCTTCGCTGCTTCTGAAAAAGAATGGAGCTCGACAACATCACAGAAAGTTTTTAATGTTCTTATTTGCATGAGAGTGCACCTATATCATCTTTATAATTTTTATTAATTGCATCGTCATGTGTAGCAATCTATTACAAATTTTTTTTAAAAACAACTTTTTTAGAAATGTGCATTAAAAAATTTAATTGTTTTTTGGTAAAATTATCTTAATTATTTATCAAATTTGTCTGAATATTGTTAAGTTTTTAGTAAATAAAACCATTGTTGCTGCTGAGGAATTCGATCTCTTGAATTATTTTTATTAATTTCGTCTGTAAATTTTCCGTAATATTCTATTCAGGAAGATTGATGAGATGTATAAATTACTTTACTTTTATAGGTACTATTTAAATAAGTTACGGAATTCAATCTATAAATATTATAACGAATAATGATAAACTATGCTGGCATCTTCTGCCTGACAGCATTTGTGCTGAATCCGCTTTTATTTCAGGAAAGGACTTCTTCTATGGATTTTAGGCCCCAGTTGCGCTTTGTAGACGCCTTCCCGGTTGAAACTGAAAATGGCGAGATGATTGCTTTGCGTGATCCCTCCGGAATCGCAAGGGATACAATACTTTTGTCTCGCATGGCTGTATTTATTTTACAATATTTTACCGGTGAACATGACGTCGAGACCATCCTGCGAATTTTAACACGCGATGCGAGTCTCGAGTTGGAGAAAAAGCAATTGCTCGATTTAATTAAAACACTCGATGAAAATTTATTTTTACAGAATGAACGCTACCTCGAAGCGAAAAAAATAATGGAAACCGAGTTTATTGCGAGCGGTATTCGAACGGCTACTTATGCTGGCGCAAGTTATCCGGCTGATCGGGAGGAATTGAACGCAACACTGGTTAACTTTTATCAGGAAGAAGGCGGCGCCGGTGTACCTGGCCCTGTGAATGGATTGCCAACGCCAGCAGGTGTTATCGCGCCCCACATCGATTTGCGAATCGGTGGCGCAACCTACACACACGCCTACAAGGCCATGGTGGAGTCGCCGGTTGCCGATGTCTATGTTATCATCGGTACCGGCCATTCCGGTTTGAAAAATATATACTCTGTTCTACCAATTGATTTTGAAACACCACTTGGCCGTGTAGAAACAGATAAAGACTTTATTAAAAATTTGCAGGCAAACACCAACCGGGACTATTCCGCTGACGTACTGCTGCACAAGACCGAGCATACAATCGAATTTCAAGTTGTGTTTTTGCAACAGGCATTTGCAGACAAACCCTTCAAAATTGTTCCTGTACTTGCCTCATTTAATTACCAGATGCTAGAGGATCCTTATTTTAAACCGGATCAGGAATGTATCGAAGATTTTACTACTGCTTTGAAAAAGACAATTAATGAGTATCCCGGCAAAGTGACTGTGCTTGCCAGCGTGGATATGGCCCATGTGGGGCCACGCTACGGTGACAAGAATATTCCGGATGACGGATTTCTCGCCGATGTGCGTCAAGCCGATATGAATGCACTTGAATTTGTCAAGGCAGCCGATGCGCGTGGCTGGGCCAAAGCTATTTCGGATATCGAAGACAAGTATCGCATATGTGGTTTCGCCCCGATTTATACGCTGTTGAGTTCAACTGATGCTAAACAGGGAAAAGTCCTGAAATACGATAAAGGTGTGATGGATGACAATGAATCTGTTGTCAGCTATTGCAGCGCTGTCTTGTACTAAGTATTGCAATACCACTATCGAATCCATTAAGCCAGCTTTCATTCAAAGTTGGCTTTTTTTATGTCTATTCGTATTGCCTATTAAATTTTTTTAATTTATTTTGAATAAAAATTTAAAAAAATGCATTTTTATTTATTAAGGATTGCATTTTTTGCATTCTTCTGTTTTTACTAAATAATTAAATCTATATGAGATAACATATGAAAAGTAATGAAACACGAGCGATTCGAACCCAGTTGGATAATTCTGCACTCAAGGAGCATTCGGCCCCCATTTTTCTAACATCGAGTTTTACGTTTGAAAATGCAGAAGAGGGGAGGGCATTGTTTGCTGATGAAATTTCCGGAAATATATTCGCGTTTTTCAAATCCGAATGTCAGTGAATTCATCGACAAAATGGTGCAATACGAAAAGGCTGAAGCCGGTTTGGCCTATGCCACGGGCATGGCTGCCGTTTTCGGCTGTTTGGCTGCGTTGCTGAATTCAGGGGATCACATCGTGGCATGTCGATCCTTGTTCGGTTCAACCCACCAGATTTTTAAACAAATATTGCCGCGCTGGGGCATAACCAGTACCTATGTTGATGCCGGTGAAGCGGACAAGTGGGAACAAGCCATGCAAAAAAAAACGCGCATGCTGTTCATTGAAACGCCTTCAAATCCCGGACTTGATCTTATCGATCTCGCATGGGCTGGCGAATTGAAAGAAAAACATGGCCTCATACTACCAGTCGATAACACCTTCGCGACACCCGGTTTACAAAATCCA
>QQUM01000395.1 GCA_008501545.1 Calditrichota bacterium | reverse complement strand
GGGTTGATGAAGACTTGAACTATATCGTTCCTGACAATGCAAATAAAGCTTACGATATGAAGGATATCGTTTTGAAGGTATTGGACAATGAACAATTTATGGAAGTGCAACAGGCTTATGCACCGAATATCGTGATTGGCTTTGGTACGCTTAACGGACGAACTGTGGGCGTTGTCGCCAATCAACCCAAGCATTTGGCAGGTGTTTTGGACAGCAATTCATCTGTAAAAGCTGCACGATTTATTCGTTTTTGCGATGCCTTTAACATCCCTCTCATAACGTTCGAGGATGTTCCGGGTTTTATGCCGGGCACCATGCAGGAATTTAATGGTATTATTCGCCACGGGGCGAAAATGCTCTACGCTTATGCGGAAGCAACTGTTCCGAAACTGACGGTGATCACACGCAAAGCTTATGGCGGCGCTTTCTGCGTTATGAATTCGAAACAGCTACGCGGTGATTTTACTTTTGCCTGGCCATCAGCCGAAGTTGCCGTGATGGGACCGGAAGGCGCAAGTGAAATCATATTTTCAAAAGAGATACAAGCGGCGGATGACCCACAAGCCAAACTCAGCGAAAAAATCGAAGAGTACCGGGAAAAATTTGCAAATCCATATGTTGCTGCGGGTCGCGGTATCATTGATGAAGTGATCGAGCCTAAATTCACACGCTACAAGCTCATAAAAGCGTTAGAATTGCTCAAAACGAAACGGGATGATAATCCACCAAAAAAACACGGCAATATACCGCTTTAGGAGGCTGCAATGATTGAAAATATTCTAACAAACAATGGATTAACTACCGCTATTAGCGGTATGTTAATCGTTTTCAGCGGGCTGATCCCCATTGCAATTGCGATACAATTATTCAATGTAATTTCGGATAATCATAAAAATAAAAGTGACACGGATCCTTCCGCTGGACTAAGTGATGATCCATCCCCGCAATTGGCCTTTTTAGGTGAAGACAAAATTCCGGAAGACGAACTTGCAGCAATTGCAATAGCTGTTGAACTCTACCGAAAACTGCATTTTGAACCATTACAGACTGAAATTACATTTTTACATGGAGAGTTGACGAATAGCGGTTGGAAAACCGGAATTAAATATGGTCAACGCCAAAAAGTAAAGTAATTTTCCCTCTCCATTGTATTGCAGATTAATTCTACAAAACTGTCTCGCACATTATCAAGAGACTGTTTTATAAAATAAAAGAGGTTTAAATGAAAGAAAAAGAATTGGTTTTAGAAATAAATGACAAAGAATATAAAGTTGTTATTAATGATTTTACTGCCCAAAATGCAGTTGTCACAGTCAATGACAATCAATATAATGTCAATCTTAAGTCTTTGGGTCTAGAACAGGCGCCGCTGCTAAAACCTGTTGCACCCAAGCCTGAAAGTGATAAAATTCACACGAAACCGAGCAGCAAAAGTCCTGTTCATCGCCCAAAATCACTGGATGATGGCAAATCCGTAATTGCGCCACTTCCGGGACTTATTTCGAAAACACACATCAGAGAAGGTGATGTAATAACACCGGGCCAATGTGTTATGATTCTTGAAGCCATGAAAATGGAAAATGAAGTTAACGCAACGAGTGGTGGTTTAGTGCTTGATATTCGGTTTAAAGAAGGTGACAGTGTAAATCAGGGTGATGTACTCATCCTCCTAAAACCTGTGGAGGAGTAAGAGTATGGACGTCATTTTAAAAATCATTGCCACGACTGGTTTTGCCAATATGACGTTGGGCAATCTTGTCATGATGGGTATTGGTGGTGTAGCAATCTTCCTGGCAATTGTAAAAAAATATGAACCGTTGCTTTTGCTGCCAATTGGATTTGGTGTTATCATTGGCAACATTCCTTACACAAGTGGTCTGCCATTGGGCGTTTATGATGAAGGCAGCGTATTTAGTATGATTTACAAAGGAGTCACATCGGGGCTTTTCCCCCCGCTCATCTTTCTTGGAATCGGATCTTTAACTGATTTCTCATCGCTCATCAGTTCACCCAAATCTGTTTTGCTTGGGGCAGCCGCGCAAATCGGCATATTTGGAACGTACCTTGGTGCTTTACTTTTGGGCTTTACAAACGCGGAAGCCGCTTCAATTGGTATTATTGGCGGCGCCGATGGGCCGACATCAATTTTCCTGTCGTCGCAACTAGCGCCTCAGCTTCTCGGCCCGATTGCCATCGCTGCATACTCATATATGGCACTGGTTCCCGTAATACAACCGCCATTAATGAAGTTGCTCACAAACGACAAAGAACGTAAAATACGCATGAAGCCACCGCGAACGGTCTCAAAACGCGAGAAAATCTTGTTCCCGATAGTCGTCGCCGTACTTGCATCGCTCATTGCGCCGGGTGCGATGTCCCTCGTAGGGATGCTCATGTTAGGCAATCTACTTAAAGAATCTGGTGTAACGGAAAGATTAGCGAAGAGCGCAGGCAGTGCTCTGCTGGATGTTTGTACAATCCTGCTCTCCTTTGCGGTTGGTCTGAGTACCAAGGCCGATGTGTTTCTTACAACAAAATCTCTTGGAATATTTGCGCTCGGCTTGCTCTCTTTTATGGTGGCAACTGTCGGTGGACTTTTGTTTGCAAAATTGATGAATCTGTTCCTAAAGCAGAAAATAAATCCACTTATCGGTGCAGCCGGTGTATCGGCTGTTCCGGATTCTGCACGCGTTGTGCAGCATTTTGCTTTGCATTATGATAAAGACAATCATTTATTAATGCATGCCATGGCCCCAAATGTTGCCGGTGTTATCGGCTCTGCTGTGGCTGCCGGCGTATTTATTGCGATATTTCAGTAATTCAAAAGAGAGACGTTTAAACAAGTACGCATTTGGATGACAAATTAATATTGAAAGAATTTAAATTTTAGACAGGGAGAATGAGATGGCAAAAGGCAATATCATTTGTGTTGATGATGAAAGGCAAGTGCTGGCTGCATTAAAAAAAGACATCGTCTCACTCGAGGAAGACTATGAAATCTCTGAATGCGAAACAGCATCAGAAGCATGGGATTTGATCGAAGAAATTCACCGGAACAGCGAGATGGTTAATCTCATCATATGTGATCATATTATGCCAGGCGAGAACGGCGTACAATTTTTAACTCGATTGTATAAAGATGAACGTTTTCAGGAAATAAAAAAGATTCTGCTGACAGGACTTGCGACTCACCAGGAAACCATTCAGGCAATAAATGAAGCACATATAGATTTATATTTAGAAAAACCATGGGACGCCGACGACTTGCTCAACAAAATAAAAAAACTTCTCTAAAATAGAAATGCGACACAATTGTTATTTCCGGAGAACCTGAAACTACCCGCGTTCTCCGTATAACAACTGTGTCGCACTCATTCTTTCCTACGCAATTATAACTGCCATGCGTTGCTAACTTCTAGGCAATGCAGCTGCAGCTTTCCCCTTTTTAAATGCCTGCTCATTCAATTTCAAAATATCATCACCCTTATCATGCAGGGCACTTCGAATCGCAGTTAAAAACGAATCCTCGGGCAAAATCTTTGTTGCTTCCTGCAATGCACCTAAAGCAACGATGTTTTTCACCACCGCATTTCCAAGTTCACGAGCAATTAATGTCATGGGAACACCGATAAGCTTAATACTGCTGTCCAATTTCGGGATGCTAGAAATGACTGAACTATCGTAAATAACTATTCCGTTTTTCTGGACATGCGGGCTAAACTTGGCAAGACTCGGCGCATTGAACGCTACAAGAATATGAGGATCAGGTGATGCCGGTGAAAGAACTTCTTCAGCAGCAATATGAATATCAGCGTAAGATGTCCCTCCGCGTGACTCGGGACCATAACTTGGGATATGCGTCGAATCGAACCCTTCATTAATGGCAGATCGGGTAACGAGCAAAGCTGCCGTTTGAGCGCCATCACCGCCAGCGCCGGCAAATTTCAAAGCAATATCATCTGCAGCGAGATGTGATGGAAATGATTTACAGAATCGTGGGGCTTTTTCAGGCAGTCCACCAATGGCATCAACCAGGTTTTGTGGATTAAAGTCAGGTTGCTCCAATTCAAACCACGGCTCTTTATCTATATCTTTTAATACACCGAGGTGAAATACGGGTACCATGTTTTCCTTCACCCAGTTCTCGGCTTCTGATGTATTCAATTTTAGATGGGTCGGGCATTCTGCAAGCACTTCGATAAAAGAAAATCCTCTGCCTTCCAGCTGTATTTGCAAGCCTTTTTTAATCGCTTTTTTTGCCCGAAAACGTTGTTTGTTGTTAAAGAGAGCGACACGTTCCACATACACGGAGCCATCGAGTTTTGCGATAATTTCCGCCATCTTCATCGGTTCACCTGTCATGATATCTCGACCATCCGGAGTTGTTGTCGTACGGGTTCCATGTAAGGTTGTCGGAGC
>QQUM01000666.1 GCA_008501545.1 Calditrichota bacterium | reverse complement strand
CAGTTCCAGTGGCAATTATATGAGTATGTTTGCTTTCGGGCACACGGGATTTACAGGAACATCTGTGTGGCTTGATCCGGAGAACGATCTGTTTGTCATTTTACTCACCAATCGTGTTCATCCATCACGCGCGAACCGGAAAATAATCAAATTTCGTCCAATCATTCATAATTTGATTATGAGGTCATTAAATAATTAGATTTTTTGCAATAATAATTTAACATTCTACCACCTGGTTCCAGCTTGACATTGCAGTAGTTATTCATTATTTTTTAATAATTTCGAACCATTTTTAAGGAAAGAAATGAGCTCTTATCGATTAGTAATATTCATGTTATTTTTCATCTTTTTTACAGCCTGTGGTCCATTGGGTAAAGCGCGCAAAGCATATGAAGGCGGCGATTACAGCCAGGCATTGGTCGCGGCCAATAAACAAATCGCACAAGATTCCACCAACAGTGCAGCCTGGGCATTGGCCGGTGATTGTTACGCAAAATTAGAAAAACAGGATAGTGCAATTACTGCCTATGAAAAAGTGCTGCATTTAAATAATACGGATATTGCGACAAGCAAAAAATTATCAGCAATCTACATTTCACGGGCAAATAAAAACGAAGAAGACAATCGAACTGCCCTGCGATTGCTGAACAAAGCTGAAAAACTCGATTCGACATCTTTTGATGTGTACCTGAAACGAGGAAAAATATATCAGGAATTAACTTATCTCGATAAAGCGCGAACGGATTTTCAGAAAGCACAGACGCTTGCACCGGATGATCCGAGACCTGGCAAACAGATTTCCGTTTTGGATGAGAAAGAAAAGCAGGCTGATAAATTGTACCGGGAAGGTTTGAAGGCATACAAGCAAAAGAAATGGATCACCGCAAAGAAAAAGCTGAATCAGGCTGCAAAATATAATAAAGGGAATAAAGATATTTTGTATATGTCGCATCTCGCAAATGGCCGGCGGGCCTATAAAAAAGGGAGTGTTTCCGCCCTTTGGGATGGGATTTCCGAACTTGGTTTTGCTACACAACTTAAACCTGATGCGCCCGAGCCCTGGTATATCATGGGGCTGTGCTATGAAAAGAAAGATCGCAATGATTTCGTCAGCGCGGTTGAGCCATATGAGAAAACGATCAAGCTGGCGCCATCAAGTGAATTTGCAAAGAAAGCACGTGAAAACATAAAAAAACTCAACACGATCCGCGAACGCCGGGAGAAATTTTTTGGCAAGTAGGAAATGGATGATCGAAACGCATGCATCATTAGAAAATAAGAAGCAATTCTTGTAATCAAAAATGCATTGGGGAGGCTGGGATAATGGCGAAAATTTTAGTAATTGATGATGAAAGCATCGTTCGGAATGCTATCTCGAACCTGTTAGTGTCGGATGGTCTTGAAGTTGACCAGGCTGAAAGCGGTACACAGGCTTTGTCATTAGCAGATTCCGAAATATACGATCTCGTTTTGTGTGATCTTATCATGGATGATATGAATGGGATCAACATATTAAAACGCTTTAAAAAGCGAAGTCAGGATGTTGAGTTTATCATCATAACCGCCTTCGCTACCATCGATTCTGCGATTGATGCCCTGCGAAATGGTGCCTACCACTATCTTGTAAAACCCGTAAATGATGAAGAGCTTTTGCTTACGGTTCGCAAGGCGATTGAGCGCAACGAACTGCGAATGAAAGTACGTCGACTTGAAAGTCAGTTAAGATCACAATTTGGTCGGGATGATTTTATCGCGATAAATCCTGGAATGCAGCGGGTTATTCAGAACGCCATGGCGGTGGGAAATACCGAGAGCAATATACTTATTAACGGGGAAAGTGGAACCGGAAAAGAAGTACTGGCACACGTTATTCACAGTGCGAGTCGACGGGCCGATAAACCGTTTGTCGCTGTAAATTGTGCCGCAATGCCGGAAGCCCTTCTGGAAAGCGAACTGTTTGGTCACGTGCGCGGTGCGTTCACCGGTGCGACGAATACGAAACGCGGTTTGGTGGAGGAAGCGAACGGAGGCACACTTTTTCTCGATGAGATTGCCGAAACGACACTGGAGTTTCAGGCAAAACTGCTGCGATTTAGCCAGTTTGGGGAAATTCGACGTGTGGGTTCGAACGCCACAAGTAAAGTCGATGTGCGCGTCATTTCTGCGACCAACAAAAATCTGAAAGAAGCGATGCACAACAATAAATTTCGTGAAGATTTGTATTACCGCCTCGCTGTCATTCCTCTGCATATTCCACCTTTGCGGGAGCGCATTGAAGATATTTCTATCCTGGCGCAGCACTTTTTACAAATACAGAATAAGAAAAATGACAGACAGCGCATGCATTTTTCAAACAAAGCAATCGCTGTGATGAACAAATATGCATGGCCGGGCAATGTTCGCGAACTCATGAATGCCATTGAATACAGCTGTGCCATTTGTGAAAGTGAAACGATAGAAGTTCAAGACCTGCCATTCGCGTTACAAAGTCAATCTGAGCTCGTGCCGGGATTTCGAAGCGAGACTAACCGTACTTTGGAAGAAGTGACAAAGCAATACATTTTGCATGTCCTGCAGGAAACAAACTGGCACCAGAAAAAAGCCTGCCAAATATTGGGATTATCCAAAACGACGCTTTACCGACGGCTGCAGCAATACGGTATCAAACCGAAATTGATGACAACAGGTTCAGGCAGTTAATTTTTCCTTCCGCATCCTAACTCACTATTGGCTATGTATTTGTGTAAATGCCGCAGGGACGCTCCTCATAATAATTTTTTTACAATTAATTATTAAACAGAGAAGAGGTCTCGAACAGTCACAGTTTCCTTTCTTGAGTTTTCAGACATAACTATTAATTTCGATTAAATTTGTTTGAGCGAAATCAAATTTTCAGCGATATTTATAGCTGAACAAATCTTATTTCTTTATTTTATTCTTTTTAAATCAAAAATTTGAAACTTGAGTGGGAAATTTTGTTCAGGAAGAGCAAAATATGTGATAGTTCGGTGGCCAGTACGCATCACGATTTTGCAACAATGGAGGTAACCGCGACATGTCCAATCTCATGGCCGGGTCGCTGAACAACAATTTTCAGCGATTAGAGGATGACCGGCTCGAAGTCATCAGCATCCTCATCAATAATGCCTGCAATTTACACTGCCGGCACTGCTACCTGCAAACCCACGCTCAGGACGAGTATCTGACACATGATCAGTGGATGACTTTCTTTTCAACTTTATTTGCTGACATTCAGCCCAAAATACTTTGTTTTGCTGGAAAAGAAGTTTTTGTGAATAAAGAAAGTGTGCACATTCTTCTCGACGCGATATCTTTGCGCAATAAACTCCAGCCGCCAGATAAACGACGAACAGAGATTGGCGTGATTACCAACGGCACACTGATTCACAAGTATTTTGATCTCCTGGAAAATATCTCACCTGACTACCTCGATGTCAGTATTGATGGACTCCCGGACACCCACGATGCCATACGCGGTAAAGAAACGTTTAAAAAGCTGGAACCCAATCTGAATTGGTTGACAAATTCATTCCCGGGGCCCGTTTGGGTGACACATACTTTATGCGCAGAAAATTATCGTTCTCTTCCGGATTTCCTGTCTTTCTATTCGCAAAATCATCACATGAACAAGTTTTCGATTGGTTTTTATAAGCAGACCAATTTATCTGACTCTCATTTGAAATTATCTGAATTTGATATTTCGGAATTGACTGATGTCGTCATTCCAAAGTTGGCGCATTTACAATTAACCCAACCGATGGACATCATCTTTGAAATGGACTGCACACAGGCTGATCTCATTGAACATTTCGCAAAAGCCGGATTTGCCCATCCTGTGGATGCGATTGCTTCGAATGTGATTCGCTACGAAAATGGTCTGACGTTGCATTTTAACACAACGCGAGTTCCGACAGGATTGTGGCGCAGTGTTCGTGTGACGCCGGAAGGTTTCTGGTTGGCTGGGGAAGATTTAATTGAGGTGCATCAATACCGAGAAAATGCAATCGGGAAGTTGGATGAGTATGGATTTGATACTGTGAAATTTTACCAGGCTGGTTTAAAGTCTATAAAGAAAGAAAAAATATTGTTTTATGCGTAAGCACAGCTAAAAAAACTTTAACACAGATTGAACGGATTAAACGGATAGTTTGAAATGATTAAATTATCAGCAATCTGTTTGATCCGTTAAATCCGTGTTCTGTTTCTTGTCAACGCAGGATGTGTCCCATCGGCTAACTCCAGAGAACTCTGAAAATCGTATCTTCCTCGCACCTTAAATAATGGAAATAGCTCATCTTAGAAATATTTCCTTGCCTGTAAGATCGCTTTCGATTATTATATTGTAAAATGCCTATCCCTACATACAACCAATTCCCGAGATGAATATGCTGATACGCA
>QQUM01000138.1 GCA_008501545.1 Calditrichota bacterium | reverse complement strand
AAGAATGAGCAAATGCCACCTGATACTTGAGTCATCTTCTATCAATGCACCAGTTGTGGTGCAATACTCCGACCCAAAGCTGGTGATTGCGGTGATTTTCTGTTCATATTCCAATAAACACTGCCCGGCAAAACAAAAGGAAATGAGTAATCGGGATGATATTTTATGAAAGTACTCTTTATCGGTGGAACCGGCATTATCAGTTCCGCATCCATCTACCAGACGCCGCCGGAAAAATTGCCCATTACCGAAGAAACGCCGCTTGAGACTCCTTTTTGGGCGTATTCGCGAAATAAAATCGCCTGTGAAAACCTGCTACGGAAAGAGTACGAGAATTCAGGATTTCCCTGCACCATCGTTCGGCCGTCCCACACTTATGATAAAACGTTGATTCCAATCACAGGCGGGTATACGGCACTGGAACGCATGCGAAAAGGTGTGCCGGTGGTCGTTCATGGTGATGGATGAGATTATTCGGGATTTTCGATCTTTAAACTAACCTGAATTATTCATGGATCGTAGCAGATGTGCCTGGCACTTAGTTGATTTTTATAGAATTAACCAAGTGCCAGGCACATATCCACTATTGCGGAATGACGCCAATTCCAACAAAAAAGGAATCCCAATGAAACAGAACATTTCATCACCGGCGCCGCACCGATAACACCTGATGAATCTGCGAAAAAAGTTGCGCGATTGATGGAGCAAACATTTGAATTGAAAGGACCGGTGTACATCGATCTCGATGGCAAGAAAATGAACGGGTAGCTTTTTTTAAGTTCTCCTGCGAAACGTCAAACAGTAATGATGAAATGTATTGCTCACCCAAGCATTGCGATAGCCGAATGGGAAAAGCCGTTGATCGTCCTGACACCAGAACTGCTCGCCGCAGAAAATGTAATCATTCTTCAGCGCTGCCACGATATCCCACGCCAATGGATAAATCACCCCTTTTTTCTTCACATTTTTCACGATAACAGTGAGGTAGCCACCCGGTTTTAATTTCAATGCAACGTGGTGATAAATGTCTGCGAGCAAGTTTACAAATTGCTCATAGTCTGCTATGTTGCCGGCGTCTTTGGGATCGTCGCTGTACCAGCGTTGCAGACCGGCGTCTTTGCGCTTTTTTTGTGTTTCCGAGCCACGCATGCGCAGCATATCCCAATAGGGCGGACTGGTGATGGCATAATCCAGTTGCGGGAATGCAGCATACGATTTCGCCTCAGCGGCATCCCCGGTAATGAGTTTTACTGAATTGCCGTCGGCAAAGCGTGATTTGGCAATATCGACAAATTCCGGATTTAATTCGATACCTGCTGCTTTGCATCCGCACTGTGCAGCCGCAAGAAGGGAAGAGCCGGTTCCGGCCATTGGATCGAGCACCCATTCTCCGGGATGTGTAAAATTTTCAATGTACCGTTCGACTAAATCTTCCGGAAATTTTGCCGGGTGCAGCAAGACGCCTTTTTCCCGCCGCGGTGGTCGGTGGATATACCAGCCGTCTGTAAAAGGATAATCTTCGTTTTTAAGTGGGCTCGTCTCTTTTGCTTCAGGCACCGGGAACGAAAAATTGGGCTTTCGTTGTGCGTTATTTTCCTTGCGAAAATGCAGAAAATACGTTACGGTGTTGCGGGGTGCCCAGCCGTCAGCTTTTTCAACGTGCGCTTCTCCACTGTTTACCCGGCAGCCGATCTTTTCGTCTTTTTGTAAGAAAAATTCACTAAACCATTTGGCAATTTCCCAGGCAATCAATTGACTGCCGTTGTCGCTGTGTATATTCCGCGCCGCAATCGTGATGTAATGGCGTTCGAATAAATTTCGTGCGCACCATTCGATAAGCGCATCAATTTTTTGCTTTGCACCGCGGAGCTGGTCGTTGGAGTGGATGTGTGTTAAATCAATATAAACATAGTCTGCAACCTGGTTTGAATTCAGGTTTTCGAGAGATATGTATTTACGGTTTGCGGGGAGTTCGTCGCGATTCTCATGGAGCAGGCTTGCAGTATAAAGCGCGACATGGCCGGTGCGTCCATCTTCGTAGGTGGCTTTCGTGAAAAACTGGATGAATTCAGGAACAGGATTTTTGTCCAGAACGAACCAGCTTTTTTGAAATTGCAACCATTGGCGACTCGAGAGATCATTCAGGCGATTTTTGGGATCGGGGGTATGCATTGATATTGTTTACTCCGGTAAATTTTGTTGGCTCATTTGGAAGTCAAGATGCAAAAGCAGCGATTTAATTTGAAAGGATGAAAATAAGCAATCCGCTATAATAACGCAAGCAAAGGGGGAAAATTTGAAAGCAAAAGAAATATTATGTCTGGCCATTTTGCCTGAAGATGTGAAAAAAGCCTTCAAAAAAATTAGCCGAACGATAAAACCTGCACATCAGAAACACATTGCAGATTATTTGCAGAATCTTGAAAAAAACATTTGTAAAGAGAGCGTGTTGCTTGCTTTAAGCCGATTTTTGCGGACCCATGGAATTGCCCATAAATCAAGGCCGAAAATTGGCGAACATTGCATTATAATAAATGGGAAAATCATTTGTCTGGTTTTGTGTCCCGTCGCCGGGGATGGATTGACCGTTGAAGAACTTGTTGACAATCCGGTATTTCTTGAGACGCACCTGTGGGAAAAACGGGAAAATTTCCATCGTTTTCTTTTTGTTTTTATTAACAAAGCTTTCAGCGTGTCGCTAAAGACCGAACTTCACAATGTGACGAAGGGCTGTATTAAACCGCAGGATTTCCATATGAATTTTGCACGGCATCGTCTCTTCCTGACTGCCGCGCCCTCCAGTAGCGAAATCGATAAGAGATTTCGGCCAGTACCGAAAGGCACGGTGTGCCTGCAGGCAACATGGGGACTTGATTCCGATATGCCCGGTGCAAAAATCATGGGACTCACGCCTTTCGTCCAGGTGTTCGACTGGCATGGGGTATAAATCGTCATTTCCCATGCTATTGGTATTTGAAAAATTGTGTTGCATAAGCAAGGCACTGCATTATCTTGTCTTTTTGCACGTACCCTGTTGTGAGTGTACTACTAAATGATTCACATTATAAATAGAAAAACGAACTGATCGTAAACACAGACCCGGCAGAATTAAATGGTTAAGCCAAGCGTTGTTCCAACTCAAATTATTTCTTCGCTCGTTCTCTCTGCAGTCTTTTTTCTTGTCAGTCATGGATCGCACGCATTCCCACAAACTATTGTCATTAATGAATTTCTCGCTTCAAATGATTCTGTGAATTATGATAGTTTTGGCAATGCCAGTGATTGGCTGGAACTGTATAATTTCGGCACAGATACAATCGATCTTGCCGGGATGGGATTAACGGACGACAGCGAAGATGCTTTTAAATGGGTGTGTCCTTCCATACGGCTTGCTCCCGGTGAATATCTCATCGTCTGGGCTTCAGATGAGGACGTCACCACACTGGAATTGCACACCAATTTTAAAATCAGCGCCGGCGGCGAATTCCTCGGACTTTTCGCAGCAAACGGCACAGTTATCGATACGCTGACGTTCGGTGAGCAATCGACAGATGTCGCATTTGGCCGCTATCCCGATGGGGTGGACAACTGGCAGTTTTTGCCTGATCCAACGCCCGGGGCTGCCAATAAATCCGGCGGGCAGGTTGAAAACTATGAAGTGAATTTTTCCCATCCGTCAAACCTGTACGATGCTGGATTTCAGCTCGAGATTTCGACTATTCCTGAAGGTGGTGATGTGTACTTTACCACAGATGGGTCGGAGCCGAATCAATATGCAAAAAAATATACTGGCTTGTTGGATTTAAACTGGATTTCGGTCATTCGTGCCCGGGTTTATTCTGATAACGAAGCGCGCAGTGAGTTGGAAACGCGAACGTACATTATTAGAGACGATCCCAAATTACCCGTATTTTCTCTCGTCACCGATCCTGATAATTTGTGGGATCCCAACACGGGCATTTACGAGAATTATGAAAAAGAAGGCGACGATTGGGAACGGCCGGCACGTGTGCGCCTGATTGAAGATGGGGAATCAAAATTTTCAGCTCCTGCCGGCATCCGCATCCACGGCAACAGCTCGCGTGCTACAGACAAAAAGAATTTTCGTGTTTATTTCCGTAGTGAGTATGGTGAACGTGACCTTGACTACACATTATTTCCACAGCAAGAAACCGATGAATTTAAGCGATTTATCCTTTATGCTCCTTCCGGCGATCAGGCTACTGGAAGTGAAAACTGGAATATGCTGCATGACGTGCTGTCGCACGCGGTTTTTCATGAAATGGGTGGTTTGGTCTCCGGTTGGAAACCGGTGGCGCTTTACCTCAATACGGAATATTGGGGGATTTACTGGCTGCGGGAATTTACCAATGACGATTATGTTGGATGTGACCTGGGGTATGATGAAGTCGATATGAGTCGTTCACGCAGACGCTGG
>QQUM01000319.1 GCA_008501545.1 Calditrichota bacterium | reverse complement strand
TTTGAATTCTCCGTCGACGATACTATCTGGCTGGAATTTCCGCTGCAATGGGTAGAAAGCATTGCCGAGCACGAATTGCTGCGCCTGGATTTTGACGATCTGCACATTCGCGCTTTTCTGCCCATCGACATCCTTTTTGACCAGCCGGATGATACGGAAGCAGAAAGCATGCGTGCAGCTGGCTTTGCGGAACAGGCAGTGTGGTTTTCCACACTCGATACGCTGCCCTGTGATGCAGACTCACTCTCGCTCCGTACCTTAACGTCTGACAACGATGCTCCTGGCTTTATCGTACTTACGGACGAAGCAAGCGCAAGCCTGCCTGAAAGTATTCCCCAAAGCAATGAAGCAATTCGTTTGCGAATCATCACGACAGCGGCGGAAATGCCGGCTCCTGGCGATATTCTCGAATTGACATGCGCAAACCAGCGCTATCTTTTTCCTGTCACAAGCATCCAGGCCGATGAAGCCGTGGATTTCTCACCACCGTTACCGGCCGTGCAACAGTGTGTTATCATTTCAACTGAGCTGTTATTTCAGCGGATGGATGTGGAAGCGGCAAAAGCTACCCTGCAATCTGCCCAATTAGACAGCGTGCGCATCGCCCGCCAGCGGTTTGATCTGCTTGTTTTTAAAAGTGAAAATGTCGTCGCGCAAATAGAAGAACTGGCTTTTCTCAGCGGGCACCCACTTTTTTGGGGCAACCTGCCGGATGATCGCACACTGTTCCGTGCACTGAGCGACGAACAGCGTCACGAACCGTTGCCAGACTTGTGGCAGCAGGCGCTCGCCCCACGATTCGAACTGGGCAACAATCTTGAGAGACAAGACTTTGCCTTCACATTGCCACTGGCCATGCCAGTCATCCACGATGAGGCAACCATCCGCTTTGCACAATATAATACTGCATACGAAGATCGCATTGAGAAAGAAGGACTCAAAAATTTCTCAGCACAACTCTTTTTCGATACAGATTTGATGAACAAATCCATTGCAACGCTACCGGCTGAAGCATTCAACAAACGCTATAACCAGCATCGTTTTCTCACTGGAATACACAGTCTGTGGTTCAACGAAGAAATTACGATTATTGCCGCTCCCGATGCACTGCAACCGGGTTGGAAACGCATCGATATTTTTCTCGATATAATCCTTCCCCCTGAGCTGAATATTCCTGTGTTGCAGGAAAAACAGCTTAAATTAAACTGGACATCGGTTAACAATGCCCATCGTTATGAAATCCAGTACAGCTATTTTCCGGATTTCCACATTGTGCAGGAAAGACAATCAGCAACGACAACCGATTTCATTTTTGAGTTGAATGTCGATTGCCCACGCGTGCATTGGTTCCGCATTCGCGCCATCGTTGAAAATAAAGTCGGACCATGGTCGAATACAGTCAGCACTTTTTACCCCGAAAGTACATTTCTCGACTGCAACCGTATCATGATGACCGCCCCGGATTTGCAAATCGACACCAGCGATCCACCCGATTTAATGATCACCTGGTCGCCCATTGATGGCATCAAAAATTATGAATTACAGATTGCCGGACATAGTGAGGGGCCGGCCTTTGAAGGTGTCACAAAAAGTACAACCACAACTGAAACGCTGCACCGCAGCTATGTGCCGGAAGATACTGTTTTATGGCTACGCGTACGAGCGCTTTATGGAAATACACCCGGACCCTGGTCCAACACGAAAATCGCAGGGAGCAGTAAACGCAGTGATTATATTGTAAACAGCAGCGATGAACTAACCGGCGCGCCGGAAGCCCGCGCCGTAGCACTTGGTTTGATGCGTTTTTGTGTTGCCCGTAACGACGTTTTTGCCGTGCTCGCGCCACCGCGCCATTTCGATATGCAACAAACGCAGCGTTTCAAAAAAGATTTACTTCCCGGTGCTAAATTCGACGCTCGTGAATCCACAAGCAATATACCGCCTCTCTCCACAGCGGATCGCAGAGCATGCAGTTTTGCTGCCCTGTATTATCCCTGGATTATTCGTAAACAATTTGCTGAAAACGATAATACAACCCTTGCTGTCACCGAATTTCCAGTCCTCGGTGCTGTAGCCGGGATTATTGCTCGTCGCAGCCGTGAACAGGGCGCATGGTACGCTCCAGCCAATCAGGATATCCGTGGTGCGCTTGGACTCACAAATCCATTGAACAGCCTCCAACAGCAACAACTATTTGCCGTACAGATCAATTATATCGAACGCAATGAACGCGGGGTAATGCCCTTTACCGAGTTCACGCTTATGCGCGATGTGGAGTGGCAATACCTGCACGTGCGCCGATTAATGATTCTGCTGCGCAAATTGGCAACGAATACTGGATATGAAGCAGTGTTTCAGTCGAATAACGCTGCATTCCGCCGACAAATGCAACGCTATTTTGAAGATGTGCTCCACCGGCTTTACCAACTTGGTGCATTCACAGGCGATACACCGGAGCAGGCGTATCGTGTAATCGTGGATGACTCGGTGAACACACAGCAAACCATCGATGCCGGACAATTCATTATCGAACTGCGCTTTGCTCCATCCGCACCACTCATGTTTCTCACTGTGCGACTGGTGCAAAGCAGTAGTGGAATACTCGTTGAGGAATTTTAACCATGTCCGATGAAAAAAAGGAAAAAGTATCCCCACCTTTTATGACATTCAGCTTTGCCGTGGAAATCGCGGTAAGTGGTACTTCAGATAATATTTGCAGCGCGGCTTTTTCCGAATGCAGTGGTTTGGAAATGACTATGGAACCCAAAACGCTTCGCGAAGGCGGCAACAATAAACAGCCACACCACCTTGTCGGGCCGGTTTCTTATGGCACACTGAGTTTAAAGCGTGGCATGACCAGTAATTTCGATATCTGGCAATGGTTCGAGCGCACGCATCGCAATCTCAACGGGCGCCGTTTACGTGCCGATGCGGATGTCATTATTTACGACACTGCGATGAAATCAGGTAACGATAATACGGATCGCGACGTCAAGGCACGCTTCCGGCTGACGCGCTGTCTGCCGCTCAAACTACGTGTACCCAGTTTAAATGCCGTCAGTGGTGAAATCGCTATTGAAGAATTCGAGCTCGCATATGAGACGATGGAGTTAAAATCACAAACGAACAGCTGATTATTCGTAGGAGAATTTAATGCCCGCACCCGCGAAAATGACACGTGCTGAAATCAGCGAAGTGACTTTCGACCAAAATGGCAAAGCCCAAGACGTTGATAAGGGCGTAAAAATCAAGGTGCAATTCAACCCGGAAACGCTCAGACTGCGCTATAGCAATCAGAGTAGCGGTGGCAATCAACCAGGTAGATCAGCGATACAGCATGTCACACCGGGCACAACTAATTTGTCACTGGACTTGTGGTTTGACGTTACTGGCGAATTACCCGAAGATGAAAGCAGTGATATCAACGACGTACGCAAAATCACCAGCAAACTGACCTATTTCATGAAGCAAAAAAGTGAGGGTAGCGGCGAAGAGCAAAGTTGGATCCCACCAGGATTGCGCTTTCTTTGGGGGACTTTTATTTTCGAGGGTGTAATGGATTCGCTTGACGAAACCCTGGAATACTTTTCTGAAGAAGGCCGGCCGCTGCGGGCGAAAGTATCCATAAGTCTTTCCAAGCAGGAGATCGATCCGAAATTCGGTGAAGCCGCACGCGCTGAACAAGGTGATCTTGCCACACCGGGCACACAAAAGAAAGAAGCTGCCAAACAAGGTGACTCGATGCAATCCATAGCCGGAAAAATGGGTAAGCCGGATAGATGGAAAGAATTGGCTGCACTGAATAAAATAGAGAATCCGCGACAGATCACGATCGGAACGTTGTTGGATAGACTTTAAATTTTCAATAAGCAACACGAATTTTCAGTATTCAAGGATGCGAGGAATACGATGAGCGTCATCATCAACGAATTTGAAGTGGTCAACCAGGAAACACAGCCACGCACTGAAACAGCACGCAACACTACAGAGCAAAAAACCGAGCTCTCACCCAGGGAAGTTCAATTAATACGTGAGCATCAGCAGCGCAGGGTGTTGCGTCTACGGGCACATTGACAGAAAAACAAGAATAAAAAGAGATGAGTGAAAATCGAGAAAATAGCGCGTTTTACACAGCCCGGCCACAGATCGCTATTGATGGTGAAATCAATAGTGGTTTGGGACTTGGCCTATTGGCTCTCGAGGTTAGAGAGACCCGTGACGGGCTGGCATCTTGTGAAGCGACATTCACAAACTGGGGACCAATTGGTCGTTCACTCGATTTTCTCTATTTCAGACGGGATATCCTGGATTTCGGTAAAAATATCACTATACGGCTTGGCGAACTACCCAACGACAAACTGGTGTTTAACGGCCGCATCATGGCGCTGGAAGCAGTGTTTCCTCAGGCTGGATCACCGGCTCTTTGCGTTTTGGCCGACGATCG
>QQUM01000059.1 GCA_008501545.1 Calditrichota bacterium | reverse complement strand
GATGATAGATGGGTCACGAATATTAAGAATATTGCGGTACATAAACTCATCGCTAATGGGAAAGCAATGACGTTGGCGCGTACACCAAACCAGGGTTTTTTTACACCTGCAGAGACGCCGGTTTCAACAGATTATTTCAAGTTTCGGGATGGTGAATTGCAAGACTGGCCACAACTGACGGGAAACCGCATCATCATGCTCCTGCGCTGGCATACCGGACGAAATGTATTAGCAAAAATTGATACCGAAAATAACATTGCTTATTTACAAAAACCGCAAGAAGGTATCGTCGTCTCCCCGCCTCGATATTATATAGAAAATATTCCGGCATTATTGGATGCACAAGGAGAATGGTTCTACGATGAGAATAACCACGAGCTGGCATTTATCCCACCGGATGAGATTAAAAATCCAAATCAGGCGAACATTCTGGCGCCTCAACTTGATCAGCTAATGAAAATTTCGGGGGAAAGAGAACGTCCGGTTCGCAACCTTCGTTTTTATGGACTGACCTTCCAGGGTACAAAAGCAGGGCAAAATGCTATAATGTTTGAATACGTCAATGGCTGTGAATTGGTCGATTGTACTGTTTCAGCTGTTGCGGGCCAGGCTGTTACATTGCAACCCGGTAACTACAACACCCGCATTCTCAACAATAAAATATTGCAGGCAGAGAATGGTGGAATCTATGTGCTGGGAGATCCCAGACCGGAAAATTGGGCTGATATCATCCAGGAAACACGGATTGAATTGAATTATGTTGAACGCTGTGGTGGCACCAGTATATTTGCACGCAATGCTTTAAATACATACATCGCACGCAATGAAGTAACGCGAAATCTCGGCCGTTATCCAATCAAAGTTGGGGGATGGTCGAATCTCGAAGAAGCTGTCGATGGCGGGTACATTGTAGAATACAATCATGTGCACCACGTGCAGGAGCGTGCTGATGATTCCGGTGCTATTTGTACAGCGGGTTTGACCCACAATTCTGTTGTCAGGCGCAACTTGATTCACGACGTGAAAGCGGGGATGTTCAACGACAATGTCGCTATCTGGTTCGACAACATGTCTCTTGGCTGGACAGCCGAAGAAAATATAATTTACAATCTCGAGCAGGGTGAAATGAAGCTGTGTGCCGCTAACCTGGTGGACAATCTTTACCGCAACAATTACCGCATCGAAGCGCCACAGAATCCACCGGAAGGTAAAATTACCGGTAAACCGAAATTTGAGTTTGGACAAATCGAACTCGTACGAATAGAAGATGGCGCTAAGAAAAAATTCCGAACAGGGGATATGCTGCAGGCCTCCATCAAGGTGCGCAACACAGGCTCAACAGGCATTGAATCAATCCCGTTTTTTCTTGATGGGCGGCTGGTTGAGATGAAAAATGTTCCGATTATTCACAATAACGAGCGCCAGGTTTCATTTGCATTTTACTTAACAGAAGATGGGGAGCACCGGGTTGCTATTGGCACTGCAAAAGAAATCGTTTTCAAAGGCAAGGGCAAATCTGTCAATATTCTTTGTGATTCCCTGACTGCCTCTGCGACAATCCTGCCTGCAGGCGAACCCGTCACATTCTCTGCCCAGATTAAATTAATGCGCCCCGAGAAACGCGAAATTCCTGTCCACCTTCTTGTTAATAACAAGAAAAGTGACTCCCAAAATATTATTTTTCATGGCAAATATATGAAAAAGATTCAATTCACACAGCAATTGCCCCCGGGTATGCATGAAATAAAAATTGGCAATTCACCGGCAATTACTGTAGAAGTCTACCCATACGACACGATTGATATCAGCCAAAGCGATTTTCAGAAGTACTGCACCGTGCGCGCGGCTCCATGTGAAATGCAATTTGATCGCGATGCGAATACGTTTTCGCTCACCACATCCGGCACAGATTTTTTTCATGGCGAAGATTCCTACGGCGCAATTTATTTTGCACAGCCCATCAAAGGAAATTTTGTTGCTACGGTGAAGGTCAAACACTTTGGTCCACGGACAAACGAGTGGTTTCGTGCGGGTTTATTCGCACGTAACGATATAACCAATAGTTTTGAATCGGAAGCCGGTAGTTTGGGTTCGGTATTAATGTTCGTTTCACCCGGACGCGCTGGCATGAACTGGGACGAATATGGCGATGGCTGTATGCATAAAGCGGACAGCCAAAATCACGAGAGAACCGAACCGTATCCCATGTGGATTAAGCTTGAACGCCATGGCAACAGTTTTTCCGGCTATGTCAGCTACGACGGTGAAAACTGGGCGGTATCCCGTCATACAGAGGATATTCCCGGTTTGAACACCGCAATCCATCTCGGGCTTGCAGCGGGATCACCCGATCAGAAACAATACACGGTGGAATTTGAAAATTTGCAGCTTCGTGTTGAAAAGGAAAGGATGAAGTAGATAGTAAATTTACGAAAGCACAGTTTCTGCGTCATTCCGGCAATCTTTTAGCCGGAATCTATTTGTTTTTAAATTAGTTATGGATTCCCGGTAAAAACTTTCGGGAATGACTTGTTCAAGAACTTTATAGGTGCAAGTCAATTATGATTCACACTCAGCATGAAATCGGAGCATTTGAATGCAAACAAAAACACACGGCATGTTAACGAAAGGCGAACTCAGCACCCTTGTACAGGACAACCAGATTGAAACGGTGCTCGTTGTGTTTACAGATCTTTATGGTCGCTTCATGGGAAAACGTTTTGATGCAGAATTTTTTATAAGTTCTGCTGCAAAACATGGCGCCCATGCCTGTGATTATCTTTTGACAGTCGATATGGAAATGAATCCTGTTCCCGGGTACAAGTTTGCCAATTGGGAACGCGGTTATGGTGATTTTAAATTGGTGCCGGATTTTAAAACCCTGCGTATTGCAAGCTGGCTTGACAAATCGGCGCTGGTCCTTTGCGATGTCGTGAATGAAAAAAACGAAGAAAAGGTTCCTGTAGCGCCACGATCTATTTTGCGACGTCAGATTGAGCGAGCGGAATCACTTGCTTATTCGGCCAATGCCGGATCGGAACTGGAATATTTTAGTTTTGAAGATTCTTTTAAAAGCGCTGCGGAAAACGGTTATGCAGGCCTTAAACCATTCGGATGGTATATCGAGGATTATCATATGCTGCAGGGAAGCCGTACCGAACCGCTGCATGGTGCTGTTCGAAAACATCTAAAATACTCGGGCATTCCGGTTGAGGCCTCTAAAGGGGAGTGGGGCGTTGGTCAGCATGAAATCAATCTACGTTATTCCGATATTTTGACGATGGCGGACAGGCACAGCATTTACAAGCAATGCCTGAAGGAAGTCGCGGAACAGCAGGGACTCAGTGTGACATTCATGGCAAAAGTTGCCGAAGACCAGGCCGGTTCAAGTTGCCATTTGCATGTGAGTTTGTGGCAGGAAGGGGAAAATATTTTCCCGGGAAACAACAGCCTTGGTGATTTGCAAGTGTCCGATGAATTTCGCTGGTTTTTGGGTGGCTGGATGGCGCATGTGCCGGAGCTGATGGTGTTTTATGCACCAACAGTGAACTCTTACAAACGCTACCAGGCTGCTTCCTGGGCGCCGACCCGGCTGGCCTGGAGTCACGACAACCGGACTGCCGGATTCCGAATTGTCGGTTCCGGAAAAAGCCTGCGTATCGAATGCCGGATTCCCGGGGCCGACTGCAATCCCTATCTTGCATTTGCTGCTGCACTGGCATCCGGTCTCGATGGGATTGAAAAGAAAATCGATCCGCCGGAGCTCTTTGGCGGAGATGTTTACGCAGCGGAGCACATCGAAGAAGTACCGAACACTTTGAACCAGGCGGTTGAATTGTTTGACACCTCGGATTTTGCACGATCCGCTTTCGGAGATGAAGTTGTCGATCACTATGCACATTTCTTTCGCATCGAACAAAATTCATTTGATAATGCTGTTACTGATTGGGAAAGAAAACGATATTTTGAGCAAATATAACGCTATTTCAATAGGATTCTATGCATGCGAAAAACATTTAAAGTTATTTCTCCAATCGATAATCACGTGTATGTTGAAATCGAACGGCATGATGACACGGATATCGAAAATGCGGTGCAGAATGCTGTTAACGCGCAAGCGTCATGGAAAAAAACACCACTGGTTGATAGAATTTCCATCGTGAAACAATTTGCGGAAGCAATCGAGAAGGATAGTGAAGGTATCAGTGAAGAACTGTGTTGGCAGATGGGACGACCTATTACCCAGGCCCCGGGGGAAGTCAATGGGACAGTTGAACGAACCCTGGGGATGGTTGATCTCGCTGAAACGGCTCTGGCTGATGTTGCTGTTGCTGAGAAACCCGGATTTACCCGGTATATAAAGCGGGAACCGCTTGGTGTTGTTTTAGTCGTCCCTGCCTGGAATTATCCCTACCTCATCGCGGTCAACAGCATTGTGCCGGCTTTGCTT
>QQUM01000657.1 GCA_008501545.1 Calditrichota bacterium | reverse complement strand
CAATCTTCTTAAAGTATGTCTTGAATCAGCTTTGATTGTTTTTAGTGTTCTTCTCGCTCTTGGACTGAATGAATACCGCAGCAATTACAAAGACAAGCTGCAGAAAACACAAGCACTGAAAAAAATTGAAAACGAATTACAAACAAATCTCGAAATCGTTGAGGAGCTTGAGCCTTATCATAACGAAGTATTGCAAAATATTAGAGATGCGATCAAAAGCAATACAAACTTAGAGCGTTTTTTTACCGGCAACAGAAATGATCTGGCGCGTCTGATGCCAAGAGGCATACTTTGGCGATTAATCGATGATACAGCCTGGGATGCATTAAAAACATCAAAAATATTCTCTGACATTGAATTGGACACAATGGTCGAATTGTCGAAAATATACAAGCTCCAAAACATTGGTGTGAGCATGACGATAAACTCGATCAGTGATATCATAAAAACACGGGAATTGCTGAGGAAAGAAAATGCACGAGAAACGCTTATTTTACTGAGGAATGGATTTGCTGAACTCGTTTCACAGGAGAAATTTTTAATAAATCACTACAGGGAAATCTTAAAAAAATTGGCGGGTACAGACTAATCAATTAATTATTATCTCAATTTGAAGGAGCCGATTATGCCGCAAACAATTTTCACCGTTTTTATCGTAGTTTTTCTCATCGCCAGCATGTTGAAGATTTTGCGTGAGTATGAAAGAGGGGTCATTTTCCGACTGGGGCGTCTTATTCAAACAAAAGGGCCTGGTCTTATCATACTTATCCCATTTATCGACCGCATGGTACGCGTCAGCTTGCGAACTGTTGCGATGGATGTGCCCCCGCAGGATATCATTACAAAAGACAATGTCTCGGTTAAAGTAAATGCTGTGCTCTACTTTCGTGTCATCGAACCGGGAAAAGCCATAGTTGAAGTGGAAGATTTTCTCTTTGCCACTTCCCAGTTAGCCCAAACCACGCTGCGTTCCGTCCTTGGTCAAATTGAATTGGACAATCTGCTTTCCGACCGGGAACATATCAATAACGAACTGCAAAAAATAATCGATGCACAAACAGATCCATGGGGAATAAAAGTATCACTCGTCGAAGTCAAGCATATTGACTTGCCGCAGGAAATGCAACGTGCTATGGCGAAACAGGCAGAGGCCGAACGCGAACGCCGCGCGAAAGTAATTCATGCTGAAGGTGAATTTCAAGCATCAGAAAAACTTTCACAAGCTGCAGAAATTATTGGAAAAAATCCTGCTGCTATCCAGTTAAGATTTTTACAGACATTAACAGAAGTCGCTGCTGAAAATAATTCTACAACTATTTTCCCAATTCCGATCGAATTTCTAAAGCAGTTTCTCGACAAGAAGTAGTGTGTTTTGATGACAGTTCACGGGATTTCGAATCGGCATAGAGAACACTTTCTCTATGCCGATCGCTTGAAATAAATTCGAATATTTATATGAGAAAAAAGCCGATCTCTCACGCGATGACAATCGGCTTCTGCATATCGCGTAGCTTTCGGTTTTTTTATATGAATCAGATACTCAGATTTTTATTGAATTTTCCGCCTTCAAGAATCACCAGTTCACTGCAGCTAGAAATTCAATATTTCTTTAACATTATAAATATTCGACTAATTTTATCAATTGATAGAAGTTTATATTTCACGATTTTCGAAGACAATCAAAATAAAATGTTCAGCATGGGCATCGGATACAACATTTTTTATACCAACCAACAAACCAATACAACATCTCATCCAAATGAGAAAGTGTTTGGTATAACAGTCGACGCTGAACCAATTTCAGAAACTTAGAAATTATCGGATAATCCGAAACGAAATCCCCCCTTTCACCCACCTTCCTGGCTGGGGAATAAATGAATGTTCCCGGTAGAACGCATCGAAGACATTGTTCACATCAAGAAAATAATCAAAGCGTTTGGCCCTGAATAGAAAGCGTGTATCAACCACGATGTAATCATTAAATTGCAAGCGGTCGGCATATTTCACGTGCCATGTATTGCGCCACCTTCCAACTTCGAACTGAGTCCCAAACATGAACTGATGACGTAAATGATCCAGCACATATTTTGAGCTGTAATTGGCATCTTCCAGGGTCGAATTGAGATATGAATAACTGAAGTCAACAAGGCGAACAAATGGCAGTGGCATCGGGATTTGTGCATTCATCTCAAATCCTGTTGTCGTGATTTCAGTAATATTCATCGCGTGCCAAAGGCTGTCAGAATTCGACCACACCCAGTCGATAAGATTCTTACTTTTTCGCTGAAAGATGGCGATATTGGTTGAAAAATTCCCTGTTTGTACAGCATAGCCGATCTCGCGAGACCACGCATTTTCCGCAACCAAATCAGCGTTTCCCACATCTGTCAAGCTTCGATAATACAACTCAGTATATGTTGGTACACGAAAGGCTTTCCCTACCGAAGTATATAATTTCTGCTTGTTTGAGATTTTCCATGTAAGATCAAATCCCGGCCAGGCTTCCCAACCCCAGTCGCTGTAATTGAAGGCAGAAAAGCCAGCCGTGGTATGCAACCGCTCTGCGAATGTCGCCTGATGCTCAAAATAAATGCCGCTTTTATAACGCGCGTGGTCACCAAGTCTGTTACTCTTTATCGATTCACGTCCTGCCTCGGCACCAAATGCAGTTAATCCAAGATTCGTATTCACTGTGAGTTGTGCTTCAGCACCATAAACATCGGTTTCATGAAAATTTTCGTATAAGTCAGGATTTGTACGATCCCAGATATAATGGTCGTCGTTATGGCGATAATACGATTTTTGACTAAAATGCAGTCGATTGCCAGCGTAATCAAATCCAAGGTGGCCAAATAACGTTTCCGTCTCTTCCCACTGCTGAAACGCAGGTGTATTGTAGAATCCATTCGCGCCAAATTCACGTTTTGCATAACCGAATGTCGCGTCAATATCGCTTGCACCAAGAAGTGCACGCCCTTCCCACGATGCAATCCGTTTTTTGAAATCTGTATTTGGGCGGTAACCATCCGACGCACTTTGCTGAATTGAAACGCGTTGATGCACCTGCCCGGATGACAGCGAAGCCCCAAGGGTAAAGTCATAAAATCCATTTTCGTCTCCCATCCCCGTAAATGAAAACCGGCTCTTCTCCACTTTTTTTGTAATGATATTAATCACCCCGCCGAAAGCGTTCGGACCAAAAAGTCGAGCCCCCTGCCCTTTTAAAATTTCGATACGCTCCACATCTTCCAGCGCAATGGGCATGTTCATATTGTGATGCCCTGTCTGCGGATCCGTCATTTTTACGCCGTCCAATAAAATGAGTGTTTGCTTGAACGTTGTACCGCGTATAGAGACATCGGCTTGTATCCCGGTCACGCCTTGCTGACGTACATCGACGCCTGCAGTGAAATTAAGCACATCCTGGATGGTGCTTGCCGGTATGGCGCTGATGTGTTGCCTGTCCAGTACGACAACACTGCGGGCAACGTGCGAAAACGCGGTCGGTACACGATTGGCAGTAACAAGAATATCATCAAACATTTTGTAAACTTTTAGTGAGTCCTGCGCCATTATCGTGCACGAAAATAGCATGAGCAGAAAAATAACTTTGCTGATGGATGTATGAAAATTAACGAAGGTCGAAGAATTGCAATTATTAAAATACATTTATAATCTTTCACTTAATAAATATTGTTTATGAATTTATCCTGAATTCATTCAAAGTAAATTAAGAATTTTTGACTCATTTTTCAATTTTTATAATCTAAAGTACAGATTGGCTATAAGCCAGGGAACTATCAGAGCTTTATTTGCAAGTGCCAACCAGATGAAAATTGAATAGAAACACCATTAAAATCAGGAGAAAAAATGAGCTATTATTTCACAACAACCATAGAAAGCAGTTTTGAAAAAGCCATCGAGCACGTCACCGCAGCATTGGCCGATGAAGGATTTGGTGTACTGACAGAAATCAATGTAAACGCGACACTAAAAAAGAAACTCGATGTTGAATTTTACCGCTACCAGATTTTAGGCGCCTGCCATCCCCAATCCGCCTATCAGGCTTTGCAGCTCGAGGACAAAATCGGCGCTATGCTGCCGTGCAATGTTATTTTACAGGAGAAAGAAGTTGGCAAGGTTGAAGTTTCTGCGGTTGATCCGCTCGGCTCGATGATGGCTGTGCAAAATGATAAACTCGGTGCTGTCGCACAGGACGTTCAGAGCAAGTTGAGGAAGGTAATTGACGCGCTTTAAATAAAGCAATGTCTTAGTACAAAGACGGGGCTGTATCAAAACATCAAATCAGTGAATAAAAATACAGAAAACCGTATACTTAACAGGGTTTTACTTTATTTCATAAATAAGCATCTTGAGTAGCCCCGCTGCTTTTTAGCGGGGCGTATCGAAAGGTGCGGGTGCATTTCTGAGCACGCACCCTTCGATACATC
>QQUM01000228.1 GCA_008501545.1 Calditrichota bacterium | reverse complement strand
TGTGGCGATTCTCATCCTGAATTTTAGGATTTGGAGATTGAGAGATTAATGCAGCAATAAGCCAAGGACTGGCTTAGCATGACAACATGAATAATCAAGGATTGATTGAGCCTATAGAATTTCTTCTCGCATACACATCCTGGCTTTTTCATTCTCTAAGCATGACTACATGAACTACAGCTCTTCAAAATTTTATCCTATGCCTGTTTTCCATTCATCATGACTTACGACACGCAGGATTTACAGGGATTAGGATGAGAAGCATCTCCTTCCGATGCTTTAAATAACTCCATTCCATCCTAAATCCCAATTTAGGACACCTACCCAAAGAAAGGGATATGGATCGCGCACCATATCCCTTTTTATTTTATTACTCATCACAAGCTCGCAGGGCATGATCACACCATGAATTGAACGGACGCAAGCTTGTAGAAGTGGCTCAGTGAATCCTAAAATCCTCCTCTCGTAAAATTCCCTTGCGATTCCATCTTATTGAACTAAATTTGACATCCTGGCGTTTGGATTGGACAATTGCCCAATCCATTTTTTTTCTTTTGGAAGCTTGTTTATATTCGAGCACCTTTTTAGCCTGTTCGAAAAAGCAGAACAGGCAAACCACCACTCAAGTCATTGAATTATTAAAAACAAATCATCATGACACCGGAATTAGAACAAAAACTTCAGCAGATACCACGAAAGCCTGGGGTGTATATTTACAAAGACAAAAGTGGTAAGGTAATCTATGTGGGGAAGGCCAAAATCCTGCGCAACCGTGTCCGTTCATATTTTAATAAAGGCGCAGTCGATGGAATCAAAACATTTCGATTAATTACACGCATTCACGATATGGAAACGATCGTAACCGATTCGGAAATGGAAGCATTGATCCTCGAAATGAATTTGATCAAGGAATACAAACCACGCTACAATGTTAATCTGAAAGACGACAAAAGTTTTCCATATATACGTGTCACCAAGGAGCCATTTCCACGCATTTTTCCAACAAGAAAAATTGTCAAAGATGGATCACGTTATTTCGGCCCGTATACGGATGTGCGCCAGATGCGCGGCCTGCTTAAGCAGATCAACAAAATCTTCCCTATCCGTAGCTGCCGTTTCCCGCTAAACAACACCACGATCGGGCAAAAAAAGTATAAAGTGTGCCTTGATTACCATATCAAAAAATGCGATGGTCCGTGTGAAGGACTCGTGTCGCAAATGGAATATGGCAGCATGATTGACCAGGTCATCCATTTTATCAACGGGCGCGACAACGTTGTAGTACAGGAACTCACGAAAAAGATGCAGATATTCGCACAAAAACAGCGTTATGAGGAAGCAGCGCGCATCCGGGACCGCGTCAAATTTATTGAAAATTTTCAGTACAAACAGAAAGTCATAGTCGATGATACAAAAGACCGCGACGTCGTGGCAGTTGCCGTGGAAGATGAAAATGCCTGTGGTATGATTTTTAAAATCCGTGAAGGGAAAATCATCGGACGAAGCCATTTTTTCCTCAACGGAATTATGCAGGATGCTTATGCGGATGTTGTCAGCTCATTTCTCAAGCAATATTATCTAAAGACGGACTTCATCCCAAAAGAAATTTACCTGCCAACAGAAATCACAGAACAAGAAGCAATTCGCCAGTGGCTCTGCGATTCTGCCAGGTTCAATGTGCAGCTTACCGTGCCACAACAAGGCGAAAAGGCAAAACTGGTAAGCATGGCCAATAAAAACGCGAAGTTACTCCTGCAGGAAATGGTGCTGCGCAAAGAAAAACTGAAGGACAAACCACCCCACGCCGTCGAAGCGTTGAAACGTGACCTGTTTCTCGATAAACTGCCGCGACGTATCGAAGCTTTTGATATTTCAAATATTCAGGGAACAGATCCAGTGGCCAGTATGGTTTGTTTTGTTGATGGCGTCGCCAAAAAGTCGGATTACCGCAATTTCAAGATTCGCAGCGGAGATACACCGGACGATTTCCGTATGATGCATGAAACGATCACCAGACGCTATTCCGGGAGTTTGACAAAGTCACTACCCTGGCCTGATCTTATTCTCATCGACGGAGGCAAAGGCCAACTGAATGCAGCCGTACAGGCATTGAAAGAAATCGGCAAGGATGAACTGACAGTCATCTCGCTCGCAAAACGTCTGGATGAAGTTTTTATGCCCGGGGAAACGGAATCCTATTATTTGCCGAGAACCTCCAGCGCTCTTAAACTTGTACAGCGACTTCGTGATGAATCCCACCGTTTCGCGATAACGTTTCATCGTTCCTTGAGACGGAAACGAACCGCTGTATCGGAATTAGAAAAAATTGCCGGCGTCGGTCCTGCAAAACGCAAGGCGTTAATCAAATTCTTCGGCTCGGTCGATGATATTCGTCAGGCTTCCGTTGATGATCTTGCCCTGGTCGACGGCATGAATCGCGAACTGGCAAAAAAGGTTTGGGAGTATTTTAACGTTACAGGTTAGAAGGTGGCACGTTACACGTTGGAAAGTGACACGTTACACGCTGGATGGCGAGACGTTAATTCGCTATTTTTTAATGGGAGCTTTCACACTGTACCTTGCTAAAAAAAATTGATAAAAAGGATTTTCATGCGAAGGACGCTGCTACTCTTTATTTTTATTTTATCCACTGTTTATGCCGGTGAAAACAAGCCAACCACGCTCGTTTTTCCATCCCGCATGCATATTCCGATTCGCAAAGCGACGAAATTTCATCTCTTTCTTTATGCGCAAAATAAAATCAAGGTTAATGACCCGCAGGGAATTGCAGTAACACGGCTTTGGAGCTGGGAAGACAACACCACAACCGATGATGATGATGAGATCACGATTTATGGTGTGAATTCCGGTCAGGGCGTTGTCGTTTACAACGCATCCATGTATTCGCTGGGATTTTATGGATTGCGCGAAAAAGGCAACCAGCGCCTGAAAAAACCGCATGGTATCACTGCAGCACCCTGGGGCGATGTTTATGTTGCCGATACGGGCAATGATCGTGTTGTGCATTTATTCAATCCGAAAAACAAACTGAAGTACGTCCGGGCCCTGGGTGCTGACACAATAAAAAAACCAATGGATGTGGAACTCACATCCGATAGCGTGCTCTTCGTTTCCGATACCGGAAACAACCGTGTCTTGCGATTTAAAAATGATGTTTTGCAAAAAACGATTATTTCAGCAGGAAGAGATACTGGAAAAGTGTGGCAGCCAACCGGTCTGGCAGCTATCAGCCGAAAGGAACGCTGGTCTTTTTGGCATGAGGAATTTTTAATCGTGATCGACCTGGATGGCAAACGGCTGCAAAAGTTTTCTTTTAATGGTGAATTTGAGGGCGCTGTCTTACTTAAAGATATTGGATTTAAAAATGCAAGAATGCAGTATCTTGAAATCGATTACTACGGACAAATCTGGGTTACCGACAAACAGAATCACTGCATATATAAATTTGACCGCAATCTGCAATTTCTTGACAAATTCGGTAAAAAAGGCAAGGATGATTTCGAATTCATCCAACCACGTGGTATATCGTTTCATCGCCAACTCGGACAGGTGCTCATAGCAGAAAAAGAAGCGGCGCAGTACTATTGGATCGGTACGGACGTCATGCAGGCCAGCGCGACATACAGTGATGCTGGATATATTGAGGTTCGATTTTTTCTCACAGAACCAAGTTATGTTGCAGTCGACCTGCTCCATCAACAGCAATCGAGGACGATGCATCCAATCAAGAAGAAACGATTGCAAACCGGGATGAACACGCTGTACTTCGATGCAAACGGGCGATACATCCCGGCACGAATTATCGAGGGAAAACCCCGGTTTCTACGTGAAGGCGTTCCGTTTACAAACAAGAATAAAATTCAAATCAGGCTGAAACTATCAGCAACCTATTCGAGTTATAAATATTTTGAGAGAGAAATTATTCTGGAAGTAGAGTGATTAATTTTCCTGTGGCCCTTGGAATTATTCATGCAGGCTAGGCAAAGTCATGCTGATTCAATACCCAATATTCAACAACCAACACCCAATATCCAATTAAAAAACTTGATAATTGGACATTGGGTGTTGGTTATTGGATATTGATTTTTTTCCTTGATTCATTAAAAATTTCTTGCACCGAAATACTATTCTCTTTATATTCAGCTTCTCAAATTTGAGACCCACGGTTTTCAACCGGGCAGGTAGCTCAGTCGGTAGAGCAATGGACTGAAAATCCATGTGTCGGCAGTTCAATTCTGCCCCTGCCCACAAAAAAAATATGCTGCCAGGTTTATACCGAGCAGCATTTTTTTTAGTAGTGGTGCCACCTTAGCTCAGATGGCAGAGCGGCTCACTCGTAATGAGCAGGTCGCCGGTTCGATTCCGGCAGGTGGCTCTAAATATCACAATAACTTACCCACTTTGACAGCCGATGAAAAATCTAAAAATCTCCC
>QQUM01000687.1 GCA_008501545.1 Calditrichota bacterium | reverse complement strand
TCTACTTGCGCTGGACGGTCAATGAACGTATTCAGCATTGGATTCTCGCAATATCATTTATAGTTCTTGTCATTTCCGGCTTCGCATTGCGCTACCCGGACACATGGTGGGCAATTCCAATGGTCGTCGGCGATTCCATCGATTTGCGCTCGATCGTGCACCGTGTGGCAGCGACAATCAATACCGCCGTTGCTGTTTACCATATCGGCTACCTCCTTTTTACTACCAGAGGTAGATTTCAACTGAAACAACTGATTCTGAAGCCGGAAGATTTTCGCTATATGCGTGATAAAATCTTGCAGAATCTGGGTGTAAAAACACAGCCGATTTTATTCAAACACTACACATATTGGGAAAAATTCGAATACTGGGCACTGATCTGGGGCACAATTGTCATGCTTGTGACAGGTATCTCGCTCTGGTTTGAAAATTTCTTTTTGCAATATTTTTCTCTTTTCTATCTTGATGTCGCCAGAGTAATTCACTATTATGAAGCGATACTCGCATCTCTCTCTATTTTGGTTTGGCACTTTTACTTTGTTATCGCCAACCCGGAAACCTACCCGGTTAACTTTAGCATGTTCAACGGCCACCTGACCCACGAAGAAATGGTAGCAGAACATGAGGGAGAATTAAAAGAAATTCTCGAAGAGGAACAGAACAAAGTCTAGGAAACGACTATGCCGAGTGACCGTGTTGGAATGATCAAATCGCTCTTTGTCTTTTTCAAATGTATTCGACTAGCCATTCTCACCGCCAGTCTTATACTCTCACCACTCCTGGCCCAGGATGAAATTGAGGAATGTCTCGATTGCCATGGCGAGAAAGGTGAAACAATGGAGCGAGACGGCAAGGAAATTTCAATCTACGTGGACGAAAACAGCTTCATGAAGTCCGTCCACGTAGATGAAGAATGCACATCCTGCCATGAAGATATCGATCTGGAAATACACCCGGATGATGAAGAGGAAATATCAAAAGTAGATTGTGCAAGTTGCCACGAAGATGCAGTAGAAAAATACAATCGCAGTTTACACGGTGCGGCCTGGGATGAGGAGGCTTACCTAGCGCCAAACTGCCAATCCTGCCACAGTAAACATGATATCCTTCCATCGACAGACAAGAATTCCAAAACCTATGTGTTAAATATTCCAAATCTGTGTGGCACCTGCCACAAGGAGGGGACACCTGTTTCCAAGCTTCGGCAAATTTCGGAACATGAGATTCTTGCAAACTACTCCCAATCAATTCATGGAGATGGGCTCTTCAGACGTGGTTTGATTGTTACTGCGGTTTGTACAAGTTGCCATACATCGCACGATATCCTGCCCCATGAAAATCCTGAATCATCAATTAATAAATACAACATTGCGATTACGTGCGAAAAGTGCCATGCGGAGATCGAGCGAGTCCATACAAAGGTAATTCGTGGTGAGCTTTGGCGAAAAAGCATAGATGAAATCCCTATTTGTGTAGATTGCCACAAGCCGCACGACGTCCGGCGGGTCGAGTATGAACGCACATTTCCGGATTCAGATTGTATTGCATGCCATACGAAAGAAGATGTTTTCAAAATCGTTGATGGAGAGAAAATTTCTCTTCGCATCGATCCCGATGAAATAGGTCACTCTGCACACGCAGAGAATACCTGTGTAAAATGCCACAGCAAAGTCAGTATCTCGAAAAACCCGGTGTGCAAAGACAGTGGACCGGTTGATTGTTCCATGTGCCATGCCGAGGAAGTTACGCTCTACAATGAAAGTCAGCATGGTATACTTTACGCCACGGCTGATTCAACCACAGCTGCACCGTATTGCAGCGATTGCCATGGCACACACACAACTAAACTGAAGACAGATATTACATCGCATACTTTTGCGAGGAATATTCCTGATTTATGTGGAAAGTGCCACAGACACGGTGAAGAAGCAGCACGGCTTTACACTGGTGAAGAAAAAAATATCATCCGCAACTACACCATGAGTATTCATGGCAAAGGCCTTCTCGAAAGTGGTTTGATGGTTACAGCAACCTGTATTGACTGCCACACTGCACATAATGAAAAGCCAGTCACTGATTCAACATCCACTGTTCATCCCGATAATATCCCACACACGTGTGCTCAGTGCCATCTCGGTATCTACGAAGTCTTTAAAACAAGTATACACAGCCCCGAAATTGTAAAAACCGAAGACAAACTGCCGGCGTGTAATGACTGCCATTCATCCCACACAATTTCCCGTGTTGATATAAGCAATTTCCGCCAGGATATTCTCAACCAATGTGGCCGCTGCCACGAACAGGTAACTGAAACATACTTCGAAACCTTCCATGGCAAAGTCTCACAATTAGGTGAAGCGAAAACAGCGAAATGCTACGATTGCCATGGTGCGCACAACATTCTGAAAGCCGATGATCCGGCTTCGATGCTCAGCCCGGATAATATAGTCGCAACTTGTTCGACATGCCATGAGGACTCGAACGTTCGTTTTGCCAGTTATTTATCCCATGCCACGCACCATGACAAGGAAAAATACCCGACCTTATACTATACCTATATTTTCATGACAAGCTTGTTGTTGGGTACCATTGGTTTCTTCGGATTGCATACGCTGCTGTGGATACCCCGAGCCATAATCGAGCGGGGCAAAATTCGACGCGCTCGAAAAGAACTATTGAAATCAGGCAAAGCTATTCCATATAAAGATAAACATGTGCAGCGGTTCGATCCATTCTCCCGTTTCTTGCATATTTTGGTTATACTTAGCTTCATATCCCTTGCTCTCACTGGTTTGACGATAAAATTCTCCCAGATAGGTATTTTCCAGACGATCTCGAAAGTTCTTGGAGGCTATGCTGTTACCGGCTACGCCCACCGTTATGCAGCAATTATAACCATACTTTATTTTGTTTTACATATGGGATATTTAGTTCGAAAGCTGATTAATAAAAAAGCCAGCTTTAAAGATATGTTTACTGGAGAAGATACACTTGTTCCACGCTGGCGCGATGCTGTCGAATTCTGGCAGACCATAAAATGGTTCGTTGGCCTGGGGCAACGACCGAACTATGGACGGTGGACTTACTGGGAAAAATTTGATTATTTCGCTGTTTTCTGGGGTGTAGGTGTGATCGGAATAAGTGGTCTGATTCTCTGGTTCCCCGAATTCTTTACAAAATATGGGCTTCCAGGCTGGGCAATCAATGTTGCAACCATCATCCATAGTGATGAAGCCCTTCTGGCCACCTGTTTTATTTTTACAATCCACTTCTTCAACACCCACGCACGCCCGGATAAATTTCCGATGGATACGGTCATATTTACCGGAAGCGTTTCACTTGAGGAGATGAAGCTCGATCGCCCCCGCGAATTTGAACAGCTCGTTAAATCCAAAAATATTAAAAAGCATCTAACTGCTCCACCGACTAAATGGATGAAGAGGTGGTCCAGAATATTTGGTTTTTTTGCACTGGCCTACGGCACGACCATTATTATTCTCACGATATATGCCCTGGTTTTTCTTTACCGATAAACTCCCCGGATAAGGTTGCTTTAATCATACTTTATAGGGCTTCACAAAATAACAGGTTATATATTATTTTTTCTAAAATATGTTTAACCTGTTTTTCTTTTTTATAATATAGATGTGGCGTCTAATTGCAATGAGATGGAGGTGATGGATATGGCAACACAAAAACGAAAGTATGGTGAATCTTTTTACAACTTTATTAGCCTGACGGGAGCTATATTAGCAGGGGTTATCTTTTGCATAATTATCTTACTCATACTGCTTGACGCTTTTTCACCGTCGGAAACTCCGTATTTCGGTATTCTAACTTATATTATCCTACCTGTTTTTCTTATTATCGGATTATTACTTATCCCAATCGGTGCACTCAGGGAGCATCGTCGTCGAATAAAAGGCTTAGATGCACAACGCCTTCCGAAGGTTGATTTGAACAATCCCCAACACATGCGAAGTGTAATATTTTTTGTCACGACAACATGTGTTCTTGCTCTACTTACATCTCTTGGCACATTTCGAGCTTTTGAATTTACAGAATCGGTCACATTTTGCGGTCAAGTTTGTCATGAGGTAATGAAACCAGAATTTGTTGCATATCAAAATAGCCCTCATGCTCGTGTAAGTTGTGTAGACTGCCATGTCGGACATGGAGCAGAATGGTATGTACGATCAAAACTATCCGGAGCTTATCAGGTATATTCAGTTCTATTTAATAAATACGATCGTCCAATCCCAACGCCAATTCATAATTTACGTCCCGCAAGGGATACCTGCGAAGAATGTCATTGGCCGCAAAACTTCTATGGTAACAAACAAATTGATCGCATCCACTTTATGGAAGCTGAACAAAATACACGTTGGAAATACAGCTTAATGCTGCGCATTGGCGGTGGTACCGGTCTCGATATTTCACAGGAATCGAGTATTCACTGGCATCTCAACAATAA
>QQUM01000146.1 GCA_008501545.1 Calditrichota bacterium | reverse complement strand
TTGCAAAGAATTGTGCATCTTGTGAATTGCAGAAGTGATTTTAATGTAAGCCGAGAGGTCATATTCGGTTGTGGCACCATTCAGCTCCTGGTGCCATTGTCGCAATTTTTGTTTTAATTTCTTCGCATTCATGTTTAATCCCAGGTTAATTTATAAAAAAAAACAGTGCCCATGCACTCAGTGACGATTTCACCAACGCCGATAGGTAGCATTCATGACAATTTGATCGCAATGACCGAATCTGAAATTTGTAATGCACAAGTCACGATAGAGCATGCAAACAAGGATGAATTGAAATTGTGAATCGTGGAAAAAACTTAACCCGGGAGAGATGCATCAATATCTACTGCAGCGGGGGGCGACATTTGGTGTCGTAAAAAATATGTTTGAGGAAGAAAATTGTAAGTTTTAAGAAGATATTGTTTCAACTGTGCACAAAGACACGCATTAAACAGTCGCACAGCTCTTGCGCATTCTGTCTGTGGCACCGGAGTTGAAAACGATGTGTCTTTTTGTGATGAAAAATTTTTTACAGAATATTTAACCGGGTGCTGAACAAACACCTGTTCCGTTAATACGCGGCTGACAGTTGCATCATAATCACTGAAGGCGTATGCATCACTCTCAAACCGGATGAATGAGACAAGTATGGCAACGAGGTAGAGAGGAAAAAAGAGTGAACGAAAAAGTGCTTTTCGTGTATTCATAAGACCTGCAAATTTTGGTATTGGAAACAAGTGACATCCGGTGTAAAAGAAGGTACGAGAACCAGCCATCGATTGCAATTGAAAAATTCAGTCATCCCCCGTGACACACCCGGTTAAAAACATGTCCACCTTTCGATCAATTCCAGTTTTTTATCTCATTCTTATACCGTTCTTATAATTATTTTTTATTTCTTCTGTAAATATTTTTACTGATCGTATACATAATTGATGAAACGGACTAAAAAAAATACCAGGAACGGCCGGTAAGAAATTTAATCACTACCTGAGGGAATTATGCTATACATACATGGCGTCGGACATTTTCACCCTGAAAACGAAATTTGCAATAAATTTCTCGAAAATCTCGATATAGGAACAAGCAATGATTGGATTATCGATCGAGTTGGCATCGAAAACCGTCGTACGGTTCTGGATCTGGAATACATCATGCAAACCAAAAATGACGACACACGGGCTGCGGCTGAAGCCTCTCTGTATTCGAATGCAGTCACAGGAAAACATGCGGCCGAGATGGCGATATCACGCGCTGGTATTTCAAAAGACCAGATAGGCATGGTCATCGCCGGCGGCTGTACACCGGAAAACTCCACACCGGCAGAAGCCTGCGCAATTGCTGCAGAACTCGAGCTCACAGTGCCATGCATCGATCTGAATTCCGCCTGTTCGAGTTTTGGGGCGCACATTCACTTTCTTTCCATGCTGAACGATGCAAGAGTACCGGAGTTTATCCTGATTGTTTCACCGGAAAATACCACACGCACCGTCGATTATACTGACCGCCGGGCAGCCGTTTTATGGGGTGACGGCACAAGTGCAGCGGTCGTCTCGACCAAAGTGCAATCCAGAGCAGTTGTCAAATCGACTTCGATCATAAGTGATCCGGCAGGTTGGAACAAAGTTGTGATTCCACGCACAGGTCACTTCGACCAGGACGGGCCGGCTGTGCAGGCATTTGCTGTGAAAAAGACATCAATAACAGTGAAATCCATTCGCGAACGGCTCAACGGCAAAGCTGACAGCATGCTGTTTATCGGGCACCAGGCGAATTTGCGCATGCTGGAAACAGTCTGCCGGCGCTGCGACATTTCATCCAATCAACACTATTATAACGTGAACCAATTCGGCAACACAGCTGCAGCCGGCGCACCCACTGTTATGAGTCAAAACTGGGAAAATTTTGAAAGTGGTGATGTGCTTGCGATGGTCATGGTTGGCGCCGGCCTGACCTGGGCAGGTTTATCGATCGAATTTAATTGAATTATAACCGGCTTGCGACGACCTTAATTTCACGCCAGTGTCCCTGACTGAACCGCAGGAAGGACAGCACACAGCGGGTGATATGTCCGAGCAGAATCGCTATCCAAATGTCGTGCGCTTCGAGAACACCCATTTTTTCCATGAGAATACAATAGCCTAAAGGAATAGCCGCCTGGGAAATAATGGAGATAAAAAGTGGGCTGCGCGTATCACCAGTTCCCTGCAAACCACCGGTGTAGACGAGCGCAAGTGCAATAAAAATTCCGGAAATACTGAGGTACTGCAGCAGATCGATGGCAATTTCGATGAGAACTTGTTCTTTCATGCCGAAAATCAGCAGCAGTTTCTCGGGGACGGTGAGAAAAAGTGATCCGACAAACACAGCCAGCACAAGCGCCACATAGCTCGCTTTTTTTACTGCGTTCACAGTTCGTTCCGGTTTCTCCGCACCAAGATTTTGCCCTGCGACTGCTGCTGTCGCTCCCATCAAACCCACCGAAGTCCAGGTGATAAGCGAAAAAAGTTGTGTATAACACACCGTGAATGCCGCTTGCGCCTCAGCGCCTTGCGGTAAGGAACCGATGAATCGCAGCAACAGAACCCCACTAATATTGACAACGATGCCCTGGAATCCGGTTGGCAGACCGAATTTGAAGAGCTGACTTATTACTGCCCAGTCGGGCGCCCAACGCATCTTCAAGTAAAACTTGACCACAAGCCGTTTGGAAAACAGCAAATAAATACCGAAAAAGCCTACAAGATTTGTCGCTACAACTGTGCCGATGGCTGCACCGGTAGTGCCAAATCGTGGAATAGGACCAAATCCAGGAATAAGAATCGCATTCAGTATTAAATTAAGCACTGTTAAAACAACACCCAACCGCAGTGGTGTTTTGGCGTCGCCAGCGGAACGCAGCGTACCACCCAGCATAAAAAATAGAAGCTTACCGAAACTGAACACAAACATGATACGCAGATAAGTGAGCGCTTCGGCTTGTACTTCAGGTGCGGCCTTTACGATGTTTAACAACTCAGGTGTAAAAACATAGCCCAACGGCGCCATGATGCCCATCGCAAGAATTGCCGAAATGAGAATGCCCTGATAAACTGTGTGGTTTACATTTTTTTCGTCATCCGCACCGGCGAAACGCGCCACCAGCACAGCCATGCCGGAATAGAGAGAGCTGATAAACACGACGACAACGAGAAAGATCTGCCAGCTCACACCAATAGCAGCATTCCCCTCAAAACCGACGTAATGCCCGACCATCGTGTGATCCACCACGCCCTGCAATCCTGCAATCATGTTTTGCAGCATCGTTGGCCAGGCTAATTTCCACACGGCCGCCAGAATCGGGCCTTCAATGATTGATTTATCGAATTTTGATTTATTCATTTTCGTGCGAATTGAGCTTGATAATTTTGCAAAGGGGATCAAAATGGCGAATTTAACACCAAGTTGCAAAACAAATTTCATAAAATTCAGATTACATGCCACTCTCTCCCTTTAACATTCATGTCGAACCTGCCGATTGATACAAATAAAAATGAAGTTAATCAATTAGTTGAATACCCTTCGGGATCATCTTATGAAAAATGTTCAATGGTTGAGCAGCTCCGAAGTCCGGGAAAAACTCAACATCAGTTTACGCCAGCTTTATTACTGGGAGCTCAAAGGCATCGTCGCGCCCCGCGCTATCACGATGGGTTCACGCGAATTTAAACGCTACTCGATGACCGATTTCAGTACGTTGCAAAGAGTGAAAGCGCTGCTGGACGAGGGCTTTACATTGGAAAGTGCAGCGAAACAAGTACAAACAAGCGTCGAGTAGAGGACTTTATGGAACTGGCCATAATTTTGGTATTATCTGCGTGTATCGGGAGTTTTCTGAATGTGCTTATTTCGCGGATGCCACAAAATCAGTCCATCGTTTTCCCGGCATCCCATTGTCCGCAATGTGAAACGCAGCTGAAACCATGGCACAATATTCCACTGCTCAGCTATCTTTTTTTGCGCGGACGCTGCGCTTTTTGCCATACCAAAATACCGTTACGCTATTTCATCGTTGAGGCACTGACACCCCTGCTCGTTCTGTTTCTCTACTGGGTTTTTGGATTCTCGATTGCGCTTTTAAAATACACCCTACTTGTTTTTTTACTCATTCCGGCTGTTTTTATCGATATCGATCACAAACTCTTGCTGGATAAAATAACCATTCCGGGTCTGGTTTTAGGACTGGCTTTGTCTATAGCCATGGCTCCGGAGAAATTTTATCAACCTGTTTTAAGTGCTCTGGCGGGCGGGGGACTTTTGGCGATCGTCGCTTATTTGGGATTGCTGATTTATAAACAGGAAAGTATGGGTGGCGGTGATATCAAATTTGGTGCAATGATCGGAGCATTCACAACGACGGGAAATATCTTGTTTGCGTTGTTTGCTGCCTTTTTTCTGGCCGCATTGTTTGCGGTCGCAGGCATGCTCATTGGTAAA
>QQUM01000215.1 GCA_008501545.1 Calditrichota bacterium | reverse complement strand
TTTTCGAGTTTTGGGTTATCCTTTTTTCCGTTGTGCTTTCTGCTTTTTATTCCGGTTCAGAGTCCGCCTATTACAGCGCAAATCGGTTGAAATTGAGTATCTTCAAGCGGGAGAAACGCAGGGGAGCAAAACTTGCTCTGGGTTATGCCAAATCGCCTTCCCGTTTTCTTTCTACAATTCTGGTCGGCAACAATATCGCCAATGTCCTGTTCGGCTCCTATGTTGCGGTTGTGCTGAATGATGTTTACAGTGAAGCAACCGTTGTGTTTATATCCACATCGTTCATTCTCGTTTTCGCGGAAATTTTGCCAAAATCCATAAGCCGTGTCCGCGCAGAAAAAGTCTCTATGCAAAATTCGTTCGCCATTCGTTTGTCAGAAATTCTTTTTTATCCCATAATCAGAATTTTAAACGCCGTATCACGCTTATTGAGCCGTTTTTTAATTCAGGAGTCGAACAAGCATGGCGCAGATTTATCAAAACGCGATATCGCCTTTCTTTTTCAGGAAAGCCGCTACAAGGGATTGATTCATAAACAGGATGAAAAATTCATCCAACGTGTGATGCAGTTAAATGAAGTAAAAGCCCGACAGGTCATGGTGCATCGGACAGATATTCAGGCAATTCCAATCGATATGACACCGGAAAAAGTTCGGCGTACATTTATCCGCCGCCAATTCACACGTATACCGGTTTATAAAGATACGCTCGATCATATTGAAGGCTTGATTTATTTACTCGATGTTTTGCAGCAACCCGCTGATCTCAGAAAAATCATTCATGAAGTACACTATATCCCGGAATCAAAACGGGTGCTCGACGTCCTGCAGGAATTGCGAAAGAAACGCGCCAGTATGGCTATCGTCATTGACGAATACGGGGGAACCGCAGGCCTGCTCACCATGGAGGACATCTTCGAGGAAATATTTGGGAACATTGAGGATGAGCATGACGAACCGGCTGATTTTATCGAGAAGATTAGCGACAAAGAGTACAGAGTGCGCGGCCGGGTTGAAATCAGTGAATTGAACGAATATCTCAATTTTCGCCTGCCGCTTGGTGAGTATGAAACCATTGCCGGGCTGGTCATTTCCCGACTGGGTAAAGTGCCAACAGTCGGTGATTATCTCGATCTGGCCGAGTGCCGTATCATCGTCACCAGAGCGACACGGAAATCCGTTTCCATGGTGCGAATTCAACATCATCCAATTAAATGATTTTCAAAATATTAAAGACGATAGAATTTACATAAACTTAGAATAAACGAATTGTGATGCTTCGGGCATCTCACTCATTTTTTTTGAAAAGAAAACAAATGATCAAAGCAATAATCTTCGATGTTGACGGCCTGTTAATCGACTCCGAACCGTTGTGGCGTGAGGCGGAACAAAGCGTATTTGCCGATGTTGGTGTCCAGCTTACGGACGAAATGTGCGCGCTGACGATGGGCTTGCGTAGTGATGAAGTGGTGGATTACTGGTACCAGCGCAACCGCTGGGCCTCGCCGGAACCCGCCACTGTTGAACAATTTTTGTTGGAAAAAGTAAAGTCACTTGTGTTGGAAAAGGGGAGTGCACTACCCGGTGTTGACCATATTCTGGATTTTTTTCAGGCGCGAAATTACGCGATGGGACTGGCTTCTTCATCGCCAGTCATGCTGATTGAAGCCGTGATTGAAAAACTCCGGATTGCGAGCTATTTTTCTGCATCTGCCTCTGCAGAAAATGAAGTGCGGGGCAAGCCGGATCCGGCGGTATATCTCACGGCGGCGAAAAATCTCGGTATTGCACCGGAACACTGCCTGGCTTTTGAAGATTCAGGCAATGGTTTAAGAAGTGCCAGGGCGGCCGGAATGAAAACCGTTGCAATTCCTGAAAATTTGGTCGCACTTGACGCGGTTTTTAAAATGGCGGATCTGCGGCTTGATTCACTGGCAGAATTTAGTGAACAGCATCTGGAGCAGTTGATTTGAATATGCTGGTGCGTTAATTCTGGAATCCCATAATGTACAGTTTGACCTATCGTTGCTGTTGATGTGAAATAGCACACCAACATAACGAACTCAATTAACTTCACCAGCTTTGATTAAAACATCAGCTCTGAATCGTAAATGTGCATTCTCATACAATAATATGTAAAAAATAATTGACATTAAGTAATTTATATTTTACTTTCTGTCAAAAATAATACACTTTCTTTTCCAGCGGAGCATGACAATGAATATATCTTTCCAGGAAAAAAGCATTTGGGTTGCATTAGTCGTAACCATATTGATATTTGGTTCCTATTTCACTTTTGCATTTAGTGCGTTTTATGAGGGGATTTCTGACCCGAACGCAGACTATACGAAACTCTCTGCCCTCATCCCTCTTTTTATCGGAGCCATTGTATTGATATCCGTCATTTTGGGTTTTTTACATATCTTTCTCGCTCCAGCTTTCAATAAAGCTACCCAAATTGGTGAGGATGAACGAGATAAATTGATTGCATTAAAAGCGACAAGGATTTCCTATATTATTCTCGTATTTGGGATTTGGGTTACAGGTGTGAATATGCTATGGCTACCTCCCCTTGTAATGCTTAATATTCTTGCGTTTTTCTTTTTTCTTGCGGAAATTGTGGGTTGGTCCAAACAGCTATTCTACTATCGAAGGGGCGTCTGATATGGGCAAATCCAATATTCGCAATAATATCAGAAAACTCCGTTTTAATCATGACGAGATGACCCAGCAGGGGCTAGCAGATAAAATTGGTGTGACACGGCAGACAGTCCTGGCCATAGAATCCGCAAAATATTCCCCATCACTGGAGCTCGCCTTTCGTGTCGCTGCTGTTTTTGATGTGCCATTGGAAGATGTCTTTCAATACGATCCCGTTGAACCGTGAAGATTTCGTCCTTGACATGAGGGTGATACAATAAAACCTCTACTCACGCTGCATTTCTGCTTGCGTTAATATTCCCATACAAGCTTCGCTTCACCATTTTTTCAAACAGCTCCGACTTTTTTGATTTTTTTTCGATCTTCTGCAAAGCGTACTGCTGGATGACCAGCAACGGTAGCACGATGCGTTCCCGAATCTGAATTGAATTGCGCGATATCGGTTCCTCCTGCATCAGCCGTTCATACCCGGAAATTAGCAGCACCATGTCCTTGGCTAGTTTATACTCATCGAACAGCAGATTCCAGAATTCTTTGTATTCCGGGTCTTTGGTGATATAGGCAGTTAATTCAAAGTAGCATTTTGATAGCGACATCATGCTGTTGAGTATTAACGCTTTGAAAAATGGAACTTCTGCAAAAAGCTGTTTGAGCTGCTCTAACATGCCCTTCTTAATCATGTCGGCAATCGCGGTGCCGATGCCGTAGTATCCGGGGACGTTTTGCTTCAGCTGGCTCCAGCTTCCCACGAATGGAATCGCGCGTAAATCCTTTAAATCAAGCCCATCTTTGTTGCCGCGTTTTGATGGCCGGCTGCCAATATTGGTTCTGCTGTAGTATTTCAGTGTACTTTTGTTTTCCAGATATGGAATAAACTTCGGGTGATTTTTCAGCGATGTGTATTTTTCGAAACTGCGTTCTGCCAGCTCTTCAATCAAACTGCGCTGCTTTGCGGAAATAGTGTTATTGCCGGAGGTAAGTTTATGGGCTAAACCGGCAGTTAATAGCTGCTCACTGTTGTGTGTGAAGTGCTCAATGGTGCCGAATTTACTCGTAATAGTCTGGCCCTGGATTGTCAGCTGAATCGCATGATTGGCTATTTTCTCGCTTTGCGCTGCATAAAAACGGTGTGTTTTGCCACCACCACGGGCAGGTGGCCCACCACGACCGTCAAAGAAAATGGCTTTGACACCATACATTTCGCAAACAGTGCTGAGTTCTTCTTTCGTACGAAAAATCGCCCAGTTTGCTTTCAGGTAGCCACCGTCCTTGGTGCCGTCGGAAAAGCCAAGCATCATGGTTTGTGTTTCCTTACGCTGTTTTATGTGTGCACGGTACGCCGGAAGACGAAGCAGATCGAGCATGATGTCCTTTGCGTTGGTCATGCCGCTCATGGATTCGAACAACGGAATAATATCAAATTTTATCTCCTTCGTATCCATGCCGCACCAACGGAATAGCGCAAAAACAAAGAGTACCGAGAAGATGTCCTCGGAATTGCTGACAATGTAGCGGTTGCAGCCATGTTCGCCATTTTTCGCCTGGATGGTCTTGAGCTGTTTTATGTTTCGAATTGTATCCTGAATTAAGCTGTCATCAAACAGCTCCGGTTCCAGTACGTAATTTGCATTAAGCAGAATATCTATCAATTTAGAAGGTTTCAGTTCGGAAAGGTCGGTTTTGATGATTTTTTTCTGTCTGAGGGTTTCGGTGATGATTTTCAGATGCACGGTATGATTTTGTCGAATATCCAATGAGGCAAATTGTGTCCGGAAAATTTTCACTTTGTTTATAAAATCGTCCAGATCGTTTAAATAGA
>QQUM01000172.1 GCA_008501545.1 Calditrichota bacterium | reverse complement strand
AGGCAACAAGTGGGTTTTTTCAAGATATGCGTCCGGTGTTCTCCGTCGATGGAAAAAATTTGTTTAATCTAACCAATCGCAGCTATTCTGCAATTTACTCGGACATGCAGGATGGCACGTGGATCTATCCGAACGCAACGCAAATTGCTGCGCTGAGTCTGACGCAAGATGTGCCGTCCTTGCTCAAACCGGAAAATGATGAAATCAAAATAAAAGAAGAAAAATCGGAAAAGGATGAGAAGGCAAAGAAAGATGAAAAAGACAAAAAAGAAGACAAAGATGATAATGCAGAAGTTGAAGTAAAAATTGATTTTAACGATCTGGAAGCCAGGCTTGTGATGCTGCCACCAAAGGCAGGCAATATTAGCGGTTTAATGGCTTTTGAGGGAAAACTGATTTATCATCGCTGGCCCAACTCGGGTTCGGCAGATGAGAAATCTTCCTTAATCCTGTACGACTTTGAAAAACGCAAAGAAGAAACAGTGATTTCAGATGTCAATGATATTGCTGTTACCTCCGATGGCAAATCGTTGCTTGTCAAGAGCGGTGGGAAATACGGTATTATCAAACCGGAAAAGGGGCAAAAAATTGAGGAGCCAATCCCCACCGATGGCCTGGTGATGGAACTGGTGCCTCGTGAAGAGTGGCAGCAGATTTTTAACGACACCTGGCGGCGGTATCGGGATTTTTTTTATGACCCGGAAATGCAAAAAGTCGACTGGAATGCAATCCGTGAACAATATGGCGCACTGCTCCAATACGCCCGAACACGCTGGGATGTGAGCACTATCCAATCGAATATGCAAGCAGAACTGAGCGCTGGCCATACGTACACCTTCGGCGGCGATGTCGAGCGGGCACCAAATCGGTCGAACGGTTATTTGGGTATCGATTGGGATTTGCAGGATGGAATGTACCGCATCAATCGAATTGTCAGGCCAGCCGTGTGGGATACCGAAGTTCGATCGCCATTCGACCAGCCCGGTGTGGATGTGAAAGCTGGTGACTACGTTTTATCCGTAAACGGTGTAGATTTGGATTCGAAAAAAGACCCGTACGCGATGTTTGAAGGGCTTGCCGGCAAAACGGTTGTCCTGTCTATTACACGCACAGGAAAGCAGGATTCAGCAAAACAGCATATCGTTCAATGTTTGACGCCGGACGAGGAACGCACGCTGCGTTATCTGGAATGGATTGAAAATAACCGGGAGATGGTGGATAAATTATCCAACGGCCAGCTTGGTTATGTTTATATGTCCAATACATCCAGCCGTGGACAGTTGGAGTTGGTGCGCATGTATTACGGTCAATTGGACAAAAAAGGCTTTATAATCGATGAGCGCTTTAATGGTGGCGGGCAATTGGCAGATCGTTTTCTGGAATTGATGAAACGTCCGGTGGTTTACAATCTCCACTGGCGTCATGGACAAGACCACACCTGGCCGGTCAAAACGAATACAGGGCCGATGGGCATGTTGATCAATGGCTGGGCAGGTTCCGGTGGTGATGGTTTGCCGTGGGCATTTCAGGAATTGGAAGCCGGCCCGATCGTCGGCGAACGGACACTCGGGATTCTCGTTGGCCCGGCTACCGGCCACCGGCTTATTGATGGCGGCGGCATCACTGTGCCCGGTGCCCGTCTGTACGACAATGACGGCCACTGGTTCTGGGAGGGCGAAGGCGTCACACCGGATATCGAAGTGTGGGACGATCCCAATATCCTGATTCAAGGTCGCGATCCCCAGATTGAACGTGTCGTTGAAGAAGTCATGAAATTGGTCAAAGCGAATCCGCCAAAGCGCACACCAGCGCCTGCACCGGAAGACCGGACAGCAAAGGGATTGCATTCGAAATAATTCCGCTGTAACAAGGTGCCAGGCACTTCCAAAGTGCCTGGCACCTCACATTTTAGGAGACGGTATAAATGAAGAGCATCCTTGTCGCTACCAATAATCGCGATTCGCGTGAGATTATTTCCGCATGCTTTATACCGGAATACAGGGTTGAAGAAACAGCGACTTATGAATCCTGTCTCGAGAAGTTTAAGAGCAAACGGTATGAATATCTTTTCCTTGATGTGGGTCTTCTTCACGCTCCTCGAAAAAACATTGATTACAAAACGGAATTGCAATCGTTCTGGCGAATTTTTCCCAGTGTAGAAATCATTGTTCTGAGCACCCAGGAAATGGTACGCGAGGCAGTCAGGGCTGTAAAAGCGGGCGCCAGTGATTATCTGACTTATCCACTAGACATCAAGGAAGTAAAGCTGGTCATAGATACAATTGATGAAAATGTCAGGCTGCAATCAGAGTTGGATTACCATCGAGACAAATCATGGCGTGGCGAATCACTGTCGATTCTCCGCACCAACAGTCCTGTGTTGAAAAAAGTCTTCGATCAAGTCCAGTCAGTGGCGCAGACAGAAAGCACGGTCTTGCTTACAGGTGAGACCGGGACAGGGAAAGGTTTGGTTGCGAATCTTATCCATCAAAGAAGCAGGAGAAGAGAGAATCAATTCATTAGCATCCATTGTGGCGCCATCCCTGATACCTTGTTAGAAAGCGAGCTTTTCGGGCATGAGAAAGGTGCGTTTACGGGAGCTGTACGAAGAAAACTGGGTAAGTTTGAAATTGCGAGCGGCGGTACGATCTTCCTGGATGAGATTGGCACAGTTTCGAGTGCTATGCAAATTAAACTGCTGCGCGTGCTGCAAGACCGGAGCTTTGAAAGGGTTGGTGGTGAAGTGACCATCGAAGCCGATGTTCGAATTATCGCCGCCACGAATGCCGATTTGAAGGCGATGTGCGAAGCAGGTACATTCCGGCAAGACCTCTACTACCGCTTGAATGTATTCCCCATTGAAATCCCGCCGCTGCGAGAGAGAATTGACGATATCCCGTTGCTTGTTGAACAAATTATCAAAAAGCTCAATCGCTTTGGAACAAAGGAAATTGTTGATGTTGATCCGTATGTGATGAGTTCTTTGCAATCCTATTCATGGCCTGGTAATATACGCGAATTGGAAAATCTTGTCGAACGAGCCAGCATTATCGAAAAATCGTCTATCCTGACCCGTAACAGTTTTCCCGGCGAACTTTTTAAAGACAGTCCTGAGCACACGCTCATCGACACAAATAATACACTTGGCGACGTTCGCAAACGCGAAATTGCCAGAATCGAACGCAAATACCTGACTGAACTGCTTCGTGAAAATGGAGGTAAAATTAACTCTACCGCCATGGCTGCAGGCATCGGAGTGCGGCAGTTGCATAAATTGATGACGAAGTACGGCCTCTCCAGGAACGATTTCACATAATTGTCAGTATTGGGAGAACCGGAATCGAGAGTTCCGCTTCTCTTTAAAATCAGAACTCATAGTTCCTTTTTTACTTCCGCTCTATTTTTCCCTCAAATTTCTAAAAAAACGAGCTTATCCTGAAAGCAGGTGCATCGCCGACAACGACTACCGGATCATTCTTCACGTTTATGTGAGAAATATCGGAATCAAGAGTTCCGAAATGAAATTTTTGTACTCTCTTGTAAGATGACTATAATCAATATTTTACATTATTGGCACATCATTTGAATGTAACCTGTGCAGAAGTGACGTGAAATTCAAATCCAGAGCTCTGAATCGGCTGTGAGTTGGGTAGGCGTTGCAACAATTTTAATGATTGCAGTCGAACGTCACTGTCGTGATGTATACGATGCGGTGTTGCAGACGATCTGCTATTGATTTATAACACAAGAAAATATCGTTGAATTTTTTACAGGCTAAAACCAACAATATTAAAAAATAGCTGTCAGAATTTACTTTCAGAGAGTTTACAAATGAAAGGCACCAACGTGACAATTACGGGAATTGTGATTCCAGCAGACTGGGACAAACATGGGAATGTGGTTGCAATGACAATTGTCACAAATTCTTTTGAAAAATACCTGGTTACGAATGATGCGATAAACAGTAAATTGGCGTGCTTAGTTGATAAACAAGTCAGCGCTAAAGGCTTGATTGCAGGAGAAGACTTGTTCGGCAACAAAATCCTGGAAGTGCATGAATTTAAAGTTTGCAACACCAACAAATAGCAAATTCCACAACAAAAAATCTCATAACAATCTTAACACATGAGTTTCCACCAGGAAACCAATGAAAGGAACACAAAAATGAAAGTATTTTTATCAGTAATAATCGGGACAGTTCTCCTTATTGGAGTGACTGCAATGATGCCGATTCAGAACACTGAACAGACCATTACCGGAACTGTGACAGTGATCGATTGGGACGAAGACGATAATCCACTCGAGATTGCTATTTCGGTGATTACGCTCGTTCAATCAGAAGATGAGGATGAGGAAGTAACCGAAATGCAGGAAGACTATGTTGTCGGTGACACCAAAAAAGGCCGCGAACTGATGGACCATATCGACGAAGAAGTTGAAGCCACAGGCACTGTGAAAACGAATGAAGACGACATCAATA
>QQUM01000635.1 GCA_008501545.1 Calditrichota bacterium | reverse complement strand
TGAAATTTTCTTCGGCATTTATGCAACGGCCATGGAATAGCCTTTTCGAAATCTGCGTCATTTGTTCAATATTTCTTGGCAGCACCTCGGTGCCAAAGGCAGGTATTGCAATAATCAAAAGCAGAATTATGGCTGTTAATCGGGATGGCTTCATTTTTATTTTCCTTTGTTGTGGCGAAAAGGAGAAATCTCCAGGAGTTTATTTTTCGCAAAACCCTAGTACAAGCTTTATGCCACTTGACGGAGGAAAGATTTTTGGTAGGGAATCGTTATCTGCACAGCTAATGGGGCGTCCTGTGGGTCGAATGAGGGGCCGGAAACAACGGAATCGTATCGGCGATTTTACATTTCTGTATGATGCGGGTACTTTTTATTGCGTGTTTACATCATCGGTTGTACGCCAACACCTGTCGCATTCGGCAGAATTATCTTCCCGGCTTTGACAGAGGCTCCCTGAAAAGGATCATTCCTGATCAACAGGTTCCCATCGAGATCGGCCCAGTCAACGAGTGGCGAGAGTTGGGCCGCCGCGGATATGCCGAGACTGCTTTCGACCATGCAGCCGAGCATGATTTTCAAGCCGAGGGAACGAGCCAGAAGAATCATTCGCCATGCTTCCTGTAAACCACCGGATTTCATGATTTTGATATTGATGCCATCGTATGCCATTGCAAGTGCTGGGATATCCCTGGCTGTTTTCACGTCTTCATCGGCGACCAGCGGCAGGGGGGAATGCTGCCGTAACCAGGCTATATCATCGAGTCTGTTCGCCGGCATAGGTTGCTCGACAAATTCAACGCCCATGCGGGCAAGCCATTTTATTTTTTCCAGCGCTTCGTTGCGATCAACCCAACCCTCGTTTGCATCGACACGAATTATTTTATTGGTCACTTCTCTCACGGCGTGCATTATGGCTTCATCATCATCGCCACCAAGTTTTATTTTTAAAATAGGATAATCCCTGGCTTCGATTATTTTTTGCTGCATGATCTCAAGTTTGTCAATCCCGATCGAATAGCTTGTTAAGGGTGTTTTGTTCGATTGCAGCCCGAGAATGCGATGCAGCGGTACCCCGAGCTTTTTCGCATTCCAATCCATGAGCGCAATATCAATGGCTGCTTTGGCTGCCTGTTGCCCCATCCCAAGTTGATTGACTGCAAGACCAAGTTCGAAAAATGCAGCGGGATTTGCGTCTTTTAATAATGCTGCCGCTTCCTGCAGGAAGTCGTGGATCGATTCGAGGCTCTCATCGTAGCGAATATTGTGGGCGGCTTCACCCAACCCAACAACACCTTCATCTTCCAATTCGATAAAATTATAAGTTTTGCTGTCGCTTGATCCGCGGGAGATGGTCCATGTATGCTTCAGCTCGAGGGTTCTGGTCGTAATTTTTAATTTCATGGGGCTACCTGAAATATTGGCCTGAGAAGGACGTGTGATTTATATTGAAAAAGTCCGGTATGGCCTACCGAACGGCTTAAGTTGAGCAAAAAAAATATTTATGTTTTTAAAATGGAGATCAACCTGAAAAAAGAAAAGCGGGTACCACTTGACACCCGCTTAAAATTTTATCGATCAGCCATGTCGATGTACTTCCGATCGACATCGCCGAGATAGACTGAGTTTGGCCGGAAGAGGCGATTTTCACGCAATTGTTCCATGACATGGGCTGCCCATCCTGAAATCCGGCTCACCGCAAAAATCGGTGTATAAATTGATAAATTAAAGCCAAGATAATGGTAGACAGATGCACTGAAGAAATCGACATTTGGGTAAATGCCGCGGTCGCCAACTTCGCTGTTCATGATGTCTTCAATTTTTTTCGACATAGCGTAATAGGTCTCATTGCCGGTAATTTCTGCTAAACGCTCAGAGTATTGACTGAGAATACGGGCACGTGGGTCGAGGACTTTGTACACGCGATGGCCAAAGCCCATAATTTTAGCCTTTGTTCGCAATTTCTCCCTGATGACTCCCTCAACTTTATCCAATGAACCGATTTCAGTCAATAAATGCATAACACCTTCATTGGCGCCACCATGCAATGGCCCGCGCAAGCTGCCGATCGCTGCTGTGATTGCGCTGTGTACATCTGTGAGTGTTGAAATGACAACGCGGGAGGTGAACGTGCTGGCGTTAAATCCGTGCTCAGCGTGCAGGATCAGACAAATGTCGAGTACGCGTGCAGCGAATTCATCCGGTTTTTCACCATTCACCATGTAAATCAGGTTCGCTGCATGACCCAGCGAATTATCCGGTGCGATGGGTTCTTTGCCATCCCGCAATCTCTGTATTGCTGCGACGATCGTCGGGAAAACGGCGATAAGCTTTTCCGCCTCGTGTGAAGTTTCACTGACGCTGTGTTCATCACTTTTTTCTTCGTACAAGCCCATAAGTGAAACGACAGTACGAAGAAATTGCATCGTGTTGGCTTGCGATGGCATTTGTTTCAAAATATCAAGAACCGGTTGTGGCAATGCACGGTTTGCTTTCAGGCGCGCATCGAATTCATCCAGTTCTTTCTGCGTCGGCAATTCGCCATAGAGTAGAAAATAGCTCGTTTCTTCAAAAGTTGAATTTTCTGCAAGTTCTTCAATGGGGATACCACGGTAGATGAGTTTGCCTGCCTTCCCATCGATATGGCATATCTCACTCGTTGTGGCGAGAACGCCTTCCAGACCTTCGCTGAAAGAATGCTTATTACCAAATTTATCAATGACTTCACGCACTTTGGCCATAGTAGAATAACTCCTTGTAAAAATTATGTATTAAATGTTAGCTTTAATTGTTTTCACCTAAACTGAGAATCCGCGCTTTTTGGTCGGATGATGACTGCTGTTCACCTGGATCTGTTTGAGATGTATCCGTGTTTTTTTCTTCTGTTGTATCCTGGGGCTCAATATCGGGTTCTTGTGGCACGATGACCTTTTCAATGCGTATCGGGGTACCACCCATTGTAAATTCTTCACCGTTTATCTGTTCCCGCCGTAAAATCCATGTGACGACATGCAGAGGAACTTGCAAAATAAGCAGTTTCACATGCCACCAGTTTGGTTTGCTATCGGGAATAAAGCCCTCAACTCTTGCGAAAAATGCAGGCCGCCCTTCGATAGATATTTGTACCAAATCTTTTTCAACCACTGGATTGTTTAAATCTTTCAATGTATAACTCCCTGCAGTATATAAACTGCATTAATGGAATTTATAAAAAATATTTAAATGCAATCATTCCTAGAAAGCAAGTATAACAATTAGATATGATTTTTCCAAAAAAGTTTTAATTTACCAAGTTTCTTTTTTAAAGAACATCCGGGAAGCAGACGTCATTTCAGAAATCGACATAAAATGTAAATTCTCTTTCCAGGAGAGGCGTTTTGCATATTTGAAATCTAATCACTGATATATATTGATGTTAAAGAAATTTTCTCTACTTCGTTCCTTTACTTTCGGCATTTGGGTGACATCCCAGTTTATCACCTGCATTCTCTCTCCAGCCTTCTCTGCAGAGAAATTCAAACAAAATCACGGGGTCGTAGTTATTCTACAGTCACCGCTTGTTGCCTCGCCACGCATCTCGGAAGAAATCCAGGATGACCCTGGCACAATAATCGGAATCGTTCGGGAAAAAGAGAGTCGCCGCCCTGTGGAAAATGTACAAGTCTATATTCCATCGTTAAAAACAGGCGCTGTTTCGCAAGCGGATGGGAGATTTGCATTAAACGAGGTTCCCGCCGGTGTTTACACTCTCAAAATTCGAATGCTCGGATATGAACGAATTACCATAGATTCTCTGGTAGTAAAAGCAGGAGCAAAAGTCGAAATTGCGCCTGAACTTGTTCTGAAAGTGTATGAAGTGCATGAAATTCAGGTTACAGCCAGCCGGCATGAAGCGCTGGCGCAAAGCATTCCGCAACTGGTTTCCGTGGTGAGCCGGCAAAAAATCAGAGATCGTGCAATTTCACAAACACCTGAAGTGCTTCGGGAAGAAATGGGCGTCGTCGTCCAGAAAACCAGTAACAGCGGTGGTTCACCCATTATACGCGGATTGCGTGCAAACAAAATCCTGCTGCTCGTGGATGGCATTCGTATGAATAACGCAACGTATCGTGGGGGAAATTTGCACTATTTGAATACGCTGAATCCTGGCGCAATCGAAAGGATGGAGGTGGTGCATGGCCCGTCGTCGGTGCTCTATGGTTCTGACGCACTTGGCGGCACCATCAATACATTGACGATCACACCGCCATTTTCAGTGGATGACAAACTGGAGTTTGATGGTGCAGCCGGGACAGGATTTTCCAGCGCTGACGAAACAAAATATCTGAATTTACATGCGACTGCCTCCGGCAGAAAATGGAGTCTCTTCACCGGGTTTTCTTTGTACAGTTCTGGTGATGTGCGTCGTGGCTCCAGCTGGGGGGATGAAATGATGCAGCGCTTGAGAAGCTCGCCGGAAGCAGGGCGCAATCTGGCTAAAGTTCA
>QQUM01000754.1 GCA_008501545.1 Calditrichota bacterium | reverse complement strand
ATGGCAAAAGAACCGCAAAACCAGTCCAAAGCAACCTTTGCCGGTGGCTGTTTCTGGTGCATGGAAGCGCCATTTGAAAAGTTAGACGGTGTGCACTCAGTCGTTTCCGGTTATGCCGGTGGCGAAAAAGTCAATCCGACATATAAAGAAGTCAGCTCCGGTAAAACGAGCTATATCGAAAGCATTCAGATTACATACGATCCGCAGAAAGTTTCCTATGAACAACTGCTGGCAACCTTCTGGATGCAATTCGATCCCACTGACGAGGGCGGCTCATTCTACGACCGTGGTCACCAGTACACTTCCGCTGTTTTCTATCATGATGAAATGCAAAAAGATGCAGCAGAAAAGTCGAAGAAAGAATTGCAGGAATCAGGCCGGTTTTCAAAGCCAATCGTCACGAAAATTCGTCCGGTCGGGAGGTTCTATGCAGCAGAAGACTACCACCAGGATTATTACAAAAAAAATCCGGGCCATTATTCGCGCTATCGTCGTGGCTCTGGTCGTGACGCCTTCATAAACAAACATTGGGCAGAAGAAATGAACAAGAAATTCAGCAATAAAAAACCATCCAAAGAGGAACTGAAAGAGAAGCTCACCGATTTGCAGTATCATGTAACACAGGAATCCGGCACCGAGCGGGCTTTCCAAAATAAATACTGGAACAACAAAAAAGAAGGCATTTACGTAGACATCGTTTCCGGTGAGCCATTGTTCAGTTCGAAAGACAAGTACAAATCCGGTTCAGGCTGGCCAAGTTTTGTGCGGCCACTGGAAAAAAGCAATGTTGTCGAAAAAACCGATAAAACCTTGTGGATGAAACGCACCGAAGTTCGCAGCAAAAACGCCGACTCCCACCTGGGGCATGTTTTCGATGACGGCCCTGCGCCAACCGGATTGCGCTACTGCATCAATTCCGCAGCACTTCGCTTTATCCCCAAAGAAGATTTGGAAAAAGAAGGTTATGGCCAGTATTTGAAGTTGTTTGAGTAACCACGCTTAATGATCGGCCGGAACGTTTTCCGGCCGATCATGCGTTGCATCGTATTTAACGAAAGTTCTATATAAATTTTTCCTGAATTGACAGGCTCAAAGTTACCAGAGCGAAAGCGTCTCGCTGAGCGTAACAAACGCTGTCCCCGGCGGGACGCCTTCGGACGAGATACAAGAATGCAGTCTATTCCTCTCCAATTTTATTTCTCCTGAATTTCAAAAGTTTTGTCCGATAAGTATATATCTGATGCTTCCGAACTGGGAGGTGGCATATTTTACTCTACTTAGATGACGGAGAATTTTCGCTTGAAGCGGAAGATGATTTGTGTTAAGTGAGGGAGTTGCAAGTAAAAAACATGCAATGCTGAAGTGACTTCCTGCAAACGGCGGATCAATGATCCTTTAAATTTGTATCAACTCACGCGGAAGTAAAACTCTGAACTCGACAACTGCGACAACCAACTGCTGGAACACAGCAATGCTGACAACAATAATTTGTCTTGTGAGATTGATTGACAGGTTAAACGGTTTATCTTTTAAAAAAAACTTGACAATAAGGTATTTAATTTTTATAGTGTGAGTGAATATTCACAAACAACAAGGCGAAGCATGAAAACCTTCACAAATAGACAACGAGAAATTATTGCAGCGGCGATTGAATTAATCGCTGAAAAAGGCATTCAGCAACTGACGATTAAAAATTTAGCCAAAAAAATTGGGTTGGCGGAAGGCGCACTGTATCGGCATTTTGATAGTAAAATTGATATTTTGTTGGGCATCCTGACACTGTTTGAAGTCAATAAAAGCAAAGCGCTGGAAAGAATAAAATCCCTTGATGATTCTGATGTACTTGCAAAGCTGCAAATTTTATTTCAGGAGCGTTTTGCTCAATTTATAGCGAATCCAGCCATTGCTGCAGTGATATTTTCAGAAGAAATTTTTCAAAACGATAAACGGCTGTCCGATAAAGTTTTTGCAATCATGCAAGAAAGCCAGGCCATGGTGCAAAAATTAATTGAAAAGGGCCAACAAGCTGACCAACTTCGTACAGATATCTCGGCGGCGCAGCTTTCCTTATTGATTACAGGCGCCCTGCGCTTGCTTGTCACCCAGTGGCGGCTTTCCGGTTTTGTATTTGATTTGCAGGTTGAAGGCAATAAACTGTGGGATAGCATAAAGCAAATTGTAAATAAATAAAAATTTTTACCCAAAAAAGAGAGTGAATATTCACTACACGAAGGAGTTCTTAATGAAAAAGCACTATATCCTCGTAGCGTTACTGTCCGTATATGTTTTGACGGGTTGCGATCATCACAAATCTGACGTCCACGATGCGGCCCATAACGAGGTTGACTTGTCCGCCACCCCGGCTGAATTAAAATTAACACCACAGTTTCAAGATGTGTTAAAGAAAGAAATGCAGGAAATCCAGGCAGCTATGCAAGTAATTCTACCATTACTGACAAAAGGAGAATCTGAAAAAACAGCGAAATTAGCAGATCAGATTCACAGTAGTTTTATTCTGCGACAAACGCTTTCCCCGGAAGAATTAAAAGAGCTCGTTCAGTTGCTTCCCGCTCGTTTTATCAAAATGGATCGCGCTTTTCATGCCGAAGCAGCCAAATTAGCCACGGCTGCAAGAGAGGGTGATTTCAAAAAGAGCGCTGAGATTTATGGCGTCATGGTAAATGCTTGTGTTAGTTGTCACACCCAATTCGCCCAGGAGCAATTTCCCGATTTAAACAGGCAACAAGAAAGGTAACGCCAAAAACCAGACTGGATTAACAAGATAAACTGAATTTTTAATACATATCCTGTCAAAGAAAAACCAATGGACATAAAATGGAAAATCTGTTAAGAAAAATTTTGACCTACCCACGGCTGGTTTTAGTGATCAGTTTGCTGCTCACTATTGCTTTTTTCTGGGTGATGACGAAAAACTCGCGCATGGAAACTGATCTGGATAAATACATGCCACAGGAACATCCGGCATTCATTTACAGTGATCAGGCGGAGGAGTGGTTCAATATTAAAGATGGAATCATCATCGCTGTTGAAAATCAGCACGGTGTTTATAACAGCGGCACGCTTCAAAAAGTAAAAGACCTGACCAAAGTCTTGCAGAAAATGGATGAGATTGAAAAAGACGACGTCACTTCTTTATACACCGCGGATAATATCGTTGGTACAGAAGATGGCCTGGATGTCAAACCGTTTTTCAAAAGAACGCCTGAAAGCGCAGAAAAATTGAGCGCCCTTCGCGGTAGTGTGCGTGAAAACGAGATGATATACGAGCGTTTGGTGAATACGGATGAAACGGTCACTGTTATAATTGCTGAAATTGGGGATGATTCATTTTCGCAGGAATTTTATCACCAGTTGCAGAACCTTGCAAAAGAATACGAAGGCCCTGAAAAATTACATGTAGCTGGCCGGCCAATCGTAGAAGGCACAATGGCATATCTCGGACCACGTGATATGCGGCGCATGGTGCCTATCGTGATTGCAATTATCATTCTGGTTTTGTTTTTCGTACTGCGCAGTTTCAAAGCAACTTTTTTTACTTTGCTACTGGTGTTGTTCAGTGTGGTTTGGGCATTTGGACTACTCGCCGCTGTCAATCTCCCTATTTATGCTGTTTCCACTATGATTCCGGTAATGCTTATTGCTATTGGCGTAGCCGATGGAATTCATCTTTACAGCCATTTGCATTTGTTTTTAAATGAAAATCCTGATGCTTCCAAAAAAGAAGCGGTTCTGGATATGCTGCACGGTATGTGGAAACCGGTTGTTATGACCTCGATTACAACTGCAGTCGGTTTTATTTCTCTTTTGACATCGGAAGTCTACCCGATTAAATATTTTGGCTTGTTCACAGCGTTTGGTGTGATGATGGCAATGGTGTTCTCCCTGCTGATTATCCCGGCCGGGTTGCTGGTTTTTGGTCTGCCAAAATGGAAACAGAATGGAAGAGCGCAAGAAAAAAATGACAATCGTTTTCTATCCGCGTTGGCAAAATGGACGATTCGTTATAAATACACAACGATTTTTGTCAGTATTATAATCGTTGCCGTATCGATTGTGGGTATGCGCTCCATCTGGATCAATTCCAGTTTTTTGGAAAAGTTTGAAAAAGATAGTGAAATCGTATTAACGGACGCGTTTATCAACCAGAACTTTGGTGGCACATCCACCCTCAATGTCATCCTGGATAGCGAAAGTCCGGGCGCTTTTAAACAACCCGAAATTCTCGAGGCTATCGACGGCATGCAGACCAACCTCGTTGATAGTCTGGAAGTGGTTGGCAGTTCTTTTGCGCTGACCGATTATCTCAAGCGCATGAACAAAGTTATGCATGCCGACAGTTCGGAATATAACGTGATTCCGCAGACGGCCGATCTTGTTGCGCAGTACTTGCTATTATATGAAATGTCCGGAGATCCTGAAAATTTATGGAAAGTGGTTGATTATGATTACAAAAAAGCCAACCTGA
>QQUM01000645.1 GCA_008501545.1 Calditrichota bacterium | reverse complement strand
GCAGACCAGACAGAGGCCGGGCGGTCAGTCAGCCCCAAAGGCCCCCCGGAGAGGGAGAGGAATGGGAATACTTGGGCAGAAGGTCTGTATAACAAGTCGTTGCACGCGAGCGCCGACGCGGCGTTTATGCCGTTGGAAACCGTCGCAACACCGCCAAAGTTGAGTCCGAAAAGGCGTGTGCCTGCAACTGTGGCAATGCCGGACAGGTTTATTCCGCTAATTTCCCCACCGGCGGAAACCAATGCGAGTCCGGCGAGATTGATACCGCGCACGCCGCCATTGCCGACAACGGCCATTGAACTGAGATTCAGCCCGCGCATCGTCCCGCGACCTGTGACCGTTGCCAGTCCGCCGAGATTTAACCCGGTCAGGTTTTCATTGGCCACACAGGCCAGCCCGCCGATGTTTATCCAGCGCATGGATCCGTTTTTTGATAAAAGGGCAAGAGATCCAACATTGATCCCGGTTACAGCTTCATCACCGGAAATGATGCCCAGGGCGAAGTTTGTTCCGCTGATGCGCTTGTCGGAAGCCAGCCCCAATCCGGTGATGTGTACACCACTGATGGAATGTGCTGCAGCAATGCCGACACCGGTGAGTGAAATCCCTTGCACGGATTTGGCATCTGTTCCGACCAGACCGAGGTACATTCCTTTGAATTCTGCGTTCGGATTGCGTGTCGGCCGCCACATCGTCATGTTGAGGCCGGTCACTTTTTCCACACGGTCGTCAGACCAGTTGATGCGGACACCGGTAATTTTGCTGGAATTACCGAGGCTGAGACCATAACCATTCACTGCCAGATCGAGATGCTGTGCCGCGAGTGGAAAGGTGAACATGAGAAGGATCGAACTGGTTATCATGTTTTTAATTTTCATTTTCTCCTCCGAATTTTTTTGCCCACAAGGGGCAAGGCTATAGACGCCCGCAATGTAATAACTCGTAGCCCAGGCCCTTGTGGCCTGATTGCATGAGACTATTTGGCCAAATATGGAATCTTTATAGGCAGTTTTTCATCGGGAACAATTGCAATTTACCCATTAGACCGGGAGACACTGAAGAAGGTTTATCGTGGTTGGAAAAGTATTGCTATTCATGAAGAATCTTTGTCTATTGTAGCGTGTTTGAAACGAAGCATTTACGCGTTTTTAACTTCATAAAAGTATATTTTTGATGTCGCGTTTTGTGGGGAGATAAATCGTTTCAATATAAAAAAAAGCTGTTCATCATGTTTTGTATCTGGCAGAGATGGGATGGATTCATTATGATACAGTACCTAAAAATATTCGGGCTGCTTCTGATCACGGGGCTGCTTCTTCAATTCAAATCACTCAAAGCACAAAATTTACAAGAGGTCTGGCTCGATCGACAGTGGAGTTATGAGCTGGTGAAATACGCCGGGCTTGCAATTGACCAGGATCAAAATGTTTATATCGCTGGCAATGATCCGCCTTTTCTGCAAATTCGTGATGAATTTGGAAATGGCAGGAATTTCCAGGATGTGCCATGGGAAATCAGCAGGTATTTTGATTTGAAGGTGGATGGTGCAGGAAACGTCATTCTGATCGGTGATAATCACATACAATGGCCGGATCCCCAAACGCATTTATATCTGGCAAAATACAACAGCGATGGGCAGGAATTATGGAAATTAGGCGATATTGTTTCGGTGCGTTCTGCAAAAGCCGGGATAGCCATCGATAGCCAGGATAATATCGTTTTGGCGGGACTCTTTGGTTCAACCGACAGTGACAGTTCAGGCATTTCTCTAACCCTGGATAACCAGACGATCACATCCGTCAAAGGCCTGGATATCTTCATTGCCAAATTTACACCCAATGGGGAGATTATCTGGCTGGAGCAAATGGGGACGGAATATCACGAAAATTTTACAGCGCTTGCTGTAGATAACGAGGACAATATTCTGATTCTGGGCCAATCCGAACTTTCCGGTAGTCCACAATCAACATTTTGGCTGAAACTTGCACCGGGTGGCACGCAAGTTTGGACAAAAGACCGGCTGCAAAGTTACGCACCCGAACTCGGCTCCGTACAGGTCAATTCAGCAAATGAATATATTTTGCCCTATCTTTTCACTGGCGAAATAAATTACGAAGGGACACAATATGCGAGTCCCGACAACGATGACATACTCTTTCGCAAATTTGATCAAAACGGGCACTTTATTTCTGCGGCAGCTTTAGGGCTGAAAGGGGATATCCTTCCCAAAGAATGGTTCATCGATCAGAACAACGACCATATTTACGTCGGCGGGCAATTTTATGATTCCCTGGCAGTTGCAGGAAATACGACACTGCAAACTGAAAATATGCAGATGTTTGTACTGGAAACTTCAGATGCAGGTCGGGTATTTCATACGTACAAAATCAGTCGGCCGTTTTCAACATACTTCGGTAAAATGGCCAAACGGGGCGACTTGTATGTTTCCGGTCTGGAGGACAACGTCCGTGGTGATTCTTTCAACAAAATTGTCGGACGCTATCGGCAAACCGAACCTCGCGTTACACTCGACTTCGGCAGTCCAGACGTGTCCCCGATTTATTATGAATCCGAAATTGAAATCCCTGTATTGATGAGTACATTGGAGTATATAAGTTTCACCCAGTTTATCGTGGAATATGATGAAAATATGCTCGAATTGCAGCGTGTGGAAACAGGAGATAATGCCGGTGGTTTCACATTGCTGACCAATGAAAATCTGCCTTTTACACCGAATTTTCAGGGACTGAATGCCAATATTTTATTGCAACTTTCCGGTACGGGCAAATTGTCCGGTGAAAATATTGAAGTCGCTAAATTGATATTTAAAACAAAACGCATTGGTGGCAACACGGATCTTGCTTTCGATACGCGGGAAGGCCATTTTGGATTTTCTATATTTTCTTCTTCAGACGTGCCGTACGAGGATGCTTTGCTGAATCCGGGATCTGTTTATATTTTTGGTTATGATGGGACTTTTGAAATTCCGGATGTGCAATCAGCGTTCACTGACACCATCGACGTGCCGGTCACGCTTTCCATTGCGAAGCATATTACGGACTTTCAATGCATGCTCGAGTATGACACGACGGCCCTAAGTTTTTACGGCGCAGTAGCGGGCGCAGATGCACAGTCCTGGCAGGTCGTGGGGAGGCAAGTGCACGAGGGAACACCGACAATAAGATCCGGCCAGCTTTTGTTGAAACTCTCGGGTAATACACCGATGCAGGGAAGAGACTTGCATATCGCCACCATAAAGTTGTTCCCGAAGAAAGCGCCAAGGACAGGCTCCAATGTGATTTTAAATATCATCCGGTTCCACGATGATTCCTATTTTACGACAGCGGCAGGTGATAAAATACCTGTGTCGGAGCTTTATTGCGAAGAAGGACTTATCAATTTTACAGGAAAATCCTGGAATGTAAAAATCGATGTGAGGCTGGGCGATAAGGATGTGGCTATTGCAAATTCTACGATTTCAGTTACCAGTCCCCTTGGTACTGAGCAGCTCTACTCAGATGAAAACGGCACTGCGGAAGGCACCTACCTCGATGCGGTGCTCGAGGTAAACTACGCAAAATCAGGCGACCAGCGAACGCGATCTCCGGTGTGGATGTTTTAATGGTTTTGTATCACCTGGCGTTTCTTGATGCCCTGGATGCAACGAGTCGAAAATTTGCGGACGTGACGCAGGATAATCTGATTACCGGTTCAGATGCGATTGCCATCATGCGTTATCTCGCATTCTTTACAACAGAAACAGGATACACCGGCGAATGGCGTTTCGAACCGGAAAATTCCAATTTTAACCTTTCTGCTGATACAGCGCTCACGGTGCAAGCAATCTTGTTGGGCGATATTTCGCAAAGCTGGGGTGCAAAAACATCCAACGCCGATGCCATTACATTGAAATTTGAACAAACGCCAAAACAGGATAATTCAGTGGATTGTGCCGTATCATTGGAGGGTGAAGGAAAATATGGATTCATGCAATTCGCTTTCAATTTTGATAAAAACCGATACCAGTTTGCCGGATTTACAGCGACCGCAGCAACGACCAAGATGGACCAGCTGATCTCAGAAACGGAAACGGGTGTGGTTGTGCAACTTGCCTCTGGCAGCGAAAGTTTGGCCGGCGATGAGCTGACACTGGGCAACCTAAGTTTCGTATCCCTCGATCAATCTGAATTGGAATTCGTTGTGGATGTCGACAGAAGTTTTTTTGTTACCGATGCCCTGGTCGAGTTTACCGATGGGGCCATCAATGTTGTGACTTCGACATCAACGAGTGTGCAGCAAAGGGAGAAAGATGTTCCGAGGGTGTTCGAACTGAGTCAGAATTATCCGAATCCTTTTAATCCGGCAACGACGATTAGTTATGCAATTCCACCGCAAAATTTACCGGTTGATGTTCGCTTCAGTATTTTTTCCATGAATGGCCAGCTTGTAAAATCCTATGTGCGTGCTCATGACTCGGCAGGTCGATATATGATTA
>QQUM01000298.1 GCA_008501545.1 Calditrichota bacterium | reverse complement strand
AATGTATCTTGCTTAAAGCATGGTTTATTTTGATATCGTGCCATTTTTTTATTGATTAATTGCGATGTATTTGTAGATTGTTAACAATCTACAAATACATCTTTTTAACATTTGATATTGGTCTTGCAGGATAGTCATACACCGAATTCATGTATCACTTTATACAGCAATAGGATGCATTCCTATGAAAACTGGCGTTCACTTCACGGGGCTAAGATGTTTACGATTGCCATTGAATTTAGACGCTAAAATCCCTCCTTCCACACCCGCATCTTTTCTGTTCACTTCCCACCCCACTGCAATAGTTAGAGTCTGTTCGAGATTGTCATTTCGAGGCGCTTTTTGCCGAGAAATTTTAAAACGTTCTTGTTACCACGAGCGCGGAAGTAAGATTTCTTCGCTGGGGAGCGAAGTCGAAATGACAAAAGGGATCGTTTTCGGTCAGACACTATTTAGCTCCCGAAGCTGCAGTGCGACCAATTTTATATTTACAACATGGAATCTACAGGTCCGAATATGAAAAAGTGTTATACAATTGTCGTTGCAATTATAATTGTATTTATCCTGCTCTCTTGCGGTCGCAAAGTCGAAATGGATCAAAACGAGCATCTCATGGTGCGCATTGGTGATCAGGAAATATCCATTCATGAACACATAAAACGGGCGGAATATACAATCCGGCCGCCTTACTGTCGCAGTGATAATATGACACATCGCAAGATCGTACTCAATTCAATCATCGCCGAAAAACTGCTGGCGTTGGAAGCCGGGGATGACAATGAATTAATGCAACTCGAGTCCTTCCAGAATTTCATCCGCGGCCATAAAGAACAAGCCATGCGACAAGTGTTGTTTCAAAAAGTCGCATATGAAAAAGTGGAACTGGACACCAGTGAAATCAAACAAGTCTATAAACTGGCAGGGCGCACTTATAAAGTAGATTTTATCAACGTGAGCGACAGCAGTCTTGCATCACGAATCAGAGCGGATGTTCAGGCTGGCAAAGGGACTTTTCGTGAGGTTGCAGCTGACTATTTCGGCACCGACAAAATCCCCACGCGCGAGGTCAGTTGGCAAAGCCCGGAAAATCCGGAAGTTCATAATGCGTTGTTTTCCCAACCACTGAAGAAAGGCAAACTCATCGGGCTGGTGATCAGTTCCGATGGCTCTGCATTGTTGATGCATGTGGCGGATTGGATCAATCGCCCAGTCATTACCGACAAAGACATTCAGCAGCGCTGGAGTGATGTGAAAGAAAAGTTGATGGACAAGCATGCTCAGCAATTGTATTCACAATACATCGGTCAGGTTATGAAAGGGAAGAAAGTCGATTTTGACCGTGGAACTTTCATCAAACTTACCGAAGCATTGGCGCCATTTTACCTGAAACAGCAGGAACAGAAACAGCAACTCCTTCAGGATAATCTGCGCAATCAAGACTTGACTCGCGACCTGGAAATGGGCAATATCAGCGATATAAAAGAGCAGCCATTGCTCAACATCGATGGCCAGGTATGGACGGTCGGTGATTTTCTCCAAGAAGTGCGCCTTCACCCTCTCGTTTTCCAAAAAAGAAAATATAGCGAAAAAGAATTCCCAGCCCAGTTTCATCTGGCGATCCTCAATCTAATTGAGGATAAATACCTGACCCGGGAAGCGTATAAAAAAGGCTATGACAAGTCGAAGCCGGTTGTCAACAACACCAACATGTGGCAAGATCATTTCGGCGCCATGTACCAACGAGACGCCTATTTAAAATCTCTCGGCATTAAACTGACCGGGGAGAATTACATGCAGGTGATTGAAGAGCATTTAAATCCATACATTGACAGCCTGCAGGCGAAGTACGGAGAGCGCATCGAGGTGAACACTGACGCATTCGACGAAACAAAATTGACGCGCGTGGATTTGCACGTCGTTCTCCAGGGCATGCCGTTCCCGGATGTTGTACCGCAATTCCCGCTGGTTACATCCGACACAAAACTGGATTACGGCAAGAAGATGGAGAAATTGTATTAGACAGGATTACTGGATTAACAGGATAACAATCTTTTTAATCTGAGTTTCGGAAATCGAATGGCAAGATGATTTAGGGCAAAATAATTTTTTAAAATAATCATTTTGCCCCAATAATTGTAACCATTCGGCATAAAAACCGCATAGGAGCATCCTGAGTAGCCCCGGCGTTTTTCCGGGGCGTATCGAAGGGTGCGTCCGTCGGTCTAAGCCCGAATCCATCGATACATCCCGCCAAAATGCGGCGGGATTACTCAGGATGCTTGTTCAAGGAGTAGATTAAACAGCCTTAAATTATTTTGCCTTAACTAAAATTCGATTCGTTATAAGTTGTGATCAATTTTCAAGAGAGGGAGAAAATAATGAGTAAAAACCGTACGTTTTCAATTACGATAAGCGCTGGCCGATTAGCAATTTGCCTGGCGCTGGTTCTGAGCCTGATGTCGTTTGGTTGCGCTGAAAAAAAATCTGTTGAGAAGTACACATCTTCCTGGGAGTCGCTGCAAAAACACCCCGACCCGGAATGGTTTAAGGATGCCAAATTTGGCATTTACGCCCACTGGGGTCCGTATTCGGTGCCTGCCTACGAAACCGAATGGTACTCACACTGGATGTACGTCAAAGGCCACAAAATCAACAAACACCACGTTGAAAAATACGGCCCGCTTTCCGAGTTCGGCTACAAAGATTTTATTCCCATGTTCAAAGCCGAGAAATTCAACGCAGACGAATGGGCTGAGCTTTATAAAAAAGCCGGCGCCCGATTCGCCGGGCCGGTCGCCGAGCACGCTGATGGCTTTGCCATGTGGGACAGCAAACTCACCCAATGGGACGCCATGGACATGGGGCCAAAACGCGATGTTGTGGGTGAGATGGAAAAAGCCGTGCGCAAACAGGGCATGAAATTCATTTTTTCGCTGCATCACCAGTGGCTCTACGCATGGTACACCACTATGGATTCCACCACCGACGCCGTTCATGCCGAGTACGAAGATTTGTATGGCCCGCGCGTCCCCGCCTCCTATTTTAAAATGGTCGAAGGCAAACCCGAGCAACTGCCCGATGCAAAATTCAACGAGCGCTGGCTTTCACGGGCCATCGAAGCAGTGGACAAATACCAGCCCGATCTGGTGTGGTTCGACAACAAACTGCACATACTGCAAGACAAAACAAAGGCCGATTTTTTGAGCCATTATTACAACAAAGCCTTGGAATGGGGCAGGGATGTGGTGGCAACTTACAAGCATGAAGAGTTCCCCAAAGGCGCTGGTATTCTCGATCTCGAACGCTCGCGTATGGCTGAGAAACAGGATTTTCCCTGGCTCACGGACGATTCCATCGACTGGAAAGCCTGGTGCCACATCGATGATCCGAATTACAAATCACCCGACCGCTTGATTGATTTTCTCGTGGATGTTGTGAGCAAAAACGGCTGTCTGCTGCTGAACATCACACCGAAGGCGAACGGTGAAATTCCGGAAGGCGTAAAAGAACGTCTGCTGGAAATGGGCAAATGGTTGGAAGTGAACGGTGAGGCGATTTACGAAACACGCCCATGGCGAATTTATGGCGAAGGCTCGATGAAAATCGTCGAAGGCCATTTGTCTGAAAAGAAAAACAAAGACGCCACTGCCGAAGAAATTCGCTATACAACAAAAGATCAAACGCTTTACGCCATCGCTCTTGCCTGGCCTGAGTCTGGCAAACTCGTCATCAATTCATTGGGCGATCAGGCAGCAAAAATCAAATCGATCAGCTTGCTCGGCTCTGATGCAGCATTAAAATGGAATGTTGAAAACGAAAAATTAACCATCGAGCTGCCTGCCGAGAAACCGAATGAGTATGCGTATTCGTTTAAATTGAAAAGTTAATTTGGTTGGTTTGAAAATTTTGCCACAAAGACACCAAGGCGCGAAGAATTAATTGATTGGGTATATTTTGCTATTCTCATACTTTGTGTCTTCGAGCCTTTGTGGCAAATAAAAAAAATACAAGCTAAAATCTGAATAGGAGGAAACGATAAAATGAGCATAGAAGGCTTAACCATTATCGGCGAATCGATCAACGATTCCGTGCCATCCACCAATAAATTGTTTGAAGCCAACGACATCGACGGCATTATCGAACTGGCGAAGTTTCAAGCGGAAAACGGCGCTGCTTTTGTTGATGTGAACGTAGGTTTGCGCACGCCCGAATTCATGGCCGAAATGGTGACGAAAATCCAGCAGGCCGTCTCGACTCCGCTTTCCATCGACACGCCAGATCCTGTAATCGCAGCCGCCGGGTTGCGGGCATACAATCCCGAATTGGCGGACGGAAAAAAGCCGATTCTCAACTCCATCTCCGAAGCGCGATTGGAGATGTTTGATAATTACAAAGAACAGCCGTTTATTCCAATTCTGCTCGCCACCGAAGGACTGCACGAAAACGGTGAAATGGGCATGAATAAAACCGCCGAGCAGACCTACGACACTGCCAAAC
>QQUM01000273.1 GCA_008501545.1 Calditrichota bacterium | reverse complement strand
GGATTTATAGAAGAAGGCTTTTTAAGAGCTTGCTGGATTCGCTGTGCAATATTTTTTAGAATTTGATCAATCAATGCCCTCAATCCTGTCCGCATAAACCCGAATTAATTTATATTTTTCACTCAATAGTTTAATGGAATCCCAAGTTTTACTTATCAGTTGATGAAAGTCACTCATTTTAATATTTCCCAGTTTTATGTGTATTACTCTAGGTGGAGGCTCATTGAGCAACATCATCTCAGAAAAGTCAGCATCTTTTGTAACTATTGTAAGGCCGTTTGTTCTGGCATATTCCCAAATTTGACTATCTTTCCATTCATCATTAAAATGGATCACATATTCAAATTGTTCACCTTTCCAGACAGAAAAACGGCTCGGAAGATTTACATCAACTAAGTATTTAGCCATTTCAAGCTATTGTTTGCAATATATATTTGTGATCCATCAGTTTGCTTGCAAAGACGAGACAAGCATGAATATCCTCTTTTTCTAAGGAAGGATATTGATGTAATATTTCTTCTTCTTTTTCACCTGCACTTAGAAACTCCACTATCGTTTGAACAGTTATTCTCTTCCCGCGGATTGTCGGTTTACCATTGCACAGATCAGGATCAATAGTTATCCTTCCGTCGAGATAACTGAATTTTACTGGTTTCATCATATATACTCCAAGGTGAATTTATAATTTATAAGCACAACAATATCACAATCTTTCCATTTGCAAACAAGCAAAAAGTTCTGAAATAAGTTGTATATCCTGCCTTCAAAGTTGCAATTTTGCAAATCGTGACTTTGTTTAAAATTCACACTAAAAAATTAATAACTTGCATCTTTTTCTTTTTTAAATATATTATCTGGCCAAATAGAGGCGCTGTAAATATCAGTAGCTGTTCGGAAAAGACCGGACTTTGCAATTGAAGATCAGTAAAAGGATTTACAGCCGAAACCGTTGCCTGCCGGAGGCGATGCGTTGGGCCGTGTGAGAATATCTCACGGACTGTCATCCTGAAAAAAGGATGGAGCGCTATGGAGGTAACCCTTTTCTGTATGTCGATGGGTTGGTTTAAATGGACGTTTCATCCGTTTAAATCAACCCATTTTTTTATTATGACGATTGCAGCTTATCTAAAAAAACTCATCAACATTCCATCCATCACCGGCGAGGAAAACAAGCTGTGCACTGAACTTGTTCAAGATTTGACTGCACTCGGTTTTCAAACCCGCCTGGAACCAGTTGCGGCAAATCGATTCAACTTGCACGCTTCTGTAACAGGCACTCCATCAATTCTCCTTTCGACACACATGGACACTGTTCCGCCGTTTATTCCTGCATCAGAAAACGATGGTAAAATATTTGGCCGCGGCGCCAATGATGCCAAAGGCCAGATTGCCGCTATGATTTATGCGGTAAAAGATTTGCCTGAAAACGTACGCAATCAAGTTGGTTTTCTCTTTGTCGTCGGTGAGGAGACTGATAGCATCGGTGCAAAGACCGCTGTAAAAAACGGTATAAGTGCACAATATGTCATCAATGGCGAGCCCACAGACAATGTTTGTGTGAGTGGTCACAAAGGCATCTTTATTTTCGATCTTCAGGCCAGCGGCATCGCGGCACATTCCGGTTATCCGGAAGCAGGTGAGTCTGCCATCCACACCATCGTCGAACAATTGCACATCATGCAAAATATCAATTGGGGAACAGATGATTTTTTTGGCGAAGCGACGATGAATATCGGCACTATTGAAGGTGGCCTGGCCGCAAATGTTCTCGCACCCTCCGCCACGGCCCGTTGCTTTGTCCGTGTGGTGACATCAACGGACGATGTCGTACACCGTTTGGAGGCTGCAAAACTTCCGGGCATTTCGTATGAAATATACAACCGTGCAGAACCTGTCCGCCTTTTTGTCCCTGAAAATATGCCCGCGAAAATCGTAAAGTACGCCTCCGATGCGTCGCGATTCGCAATGGTAGCAAAAACGATGATGCTCGGACCGGGTTCGATTTTGAATGCTCACACAAAAGACGAGTTTGTCACTATTTCTGAGCTGGAAGAATCGGTAGGCATTTATCAGAATTTGATTTGCAGTTTAATCGGTAAGTAAGGCGATTTTCGCTGTTAACAGAGGAAATGTTAAAGATGAAAATTGGCGTTCTCGGTACCGGCCGAATGGGAAAAGCAATCGATGTCGCAGTGGCACAAACAGCACACACGATTATTTTTCGTTGTGATGACGAGCACCTGCTTACACCTGAGTTAGCGACACAAGCAGATGTGATCATCGATTTCACCATCGCTGACTGCCTGCAAAGCAATCTCGAAATTGCCTTGCAGAATGATGTGCCGTTCGTCACAGGAACGACGGGTTGGGATGCACAGCGTGGTGCAATGAGCGAGCTGGTGCAGGAATACAATGGCAGTTTTCTGCATGCCGCGAATTTTTCCATTGGCGTGGCGCTCTTTCGCATGTTGGCATCGCAGGCTGCCCGGCTTTTTGATGCTGTTGAAAAGTATGATTTTGGCATTCATGAGATACATCATACAGGTAAAGCCGACAGCCCAAGCGGTACAGCCATTTTGCTGGGGGACACTATGCTGGATAAATTATCAAGCAAAACCCGCCTTGTTTATGGCAATTCCAAAGGCAAGATCGCCAGGGACGCATTGCAAATTTCAAGTCAGCGTGTCGGCGCTATACCGGGAACACACCGCATTTTTATCGATAGCACTGTGGATAGTATTGAATTGACGCATACCGCCCATGGTCGGGAAGGCTTCGCGGCTGGTTCGATTTGGGCGGCCGAATGGCTCATCGGTAAAACAGGATTTTTCACTTTGGATGATATGCTGGCAGATATTCTACCAAAAATTGAATAATGGTCTGGAAGAGATGGGGCTGTGTCAAAACATGAATCTGTATTATAAATATACAAATTTATGAATACATGCAGAATCTATATTGTTAAAAATCTATCTCGAAGTATCCTGAGTAATCCCGCGCATTTTGCGGGATGTATCGAAGGGTGCATGCTCAGGAATGCACCCGCACCTTTCGATACGCCCCGCTTAACAGCAGCGGGGCTACTCAAGATGCTTATTTATGAAATAAACTAAAATCCTGTTAAGTATAATATTTTCTGTATTTTTATTCACTGCTTTGATGTTTTGATACAACATCATCTTAATTAACTCATACACAACGAAGAAAGGAAAAATCATGACACAACGAACTTATCGCGGCTGTTATACAGCCATCGTCACACCTTTTACCAGGCATGGCCAATTCGATGAAACGGCAATGCGTGATCTCGTCGAATGGCAAATCACCAGTGGGATCGACGGCCTGGTCGTCTGCGGGACAACCGGTGAAAGTGTAACCCTTGACGCAAATGAAACAGAACGGGTAATGCGTACAGTGATCGATCAAACCAACGGACGCGTGCCTGTTATTTGTGGTACCGGAACCAACAACACGTCCGATGCCATCGAGCGCACGATTGTCGCCGAGTCGCTGGGCGCCGATGGCATTTTATCTGTTGCACCATATTACAACAAGCCGACACAAGCCGGACTTATTGCCCACTTTGAAGCAATCGCCAATGCCGTCTCCTTGCCGATCATTCTCTACAATGTTCCCGGTCGTACCGGATCCAACATGAAAGCGGAAACTGTGCTTGAATTAGCAACTGTTCCCAACATTGTTGCGGTGAAAGAAGCTTCTGGAAATCTGGAACAAGTCATGCAGATTATTCGCGATTGCCCGGACGATTTTTCAGTTCTCTCCGGTGATGATGCCCTGACCTTACCGATGATCGGCGCTGGAGCAGATGGTGTTATTTCTGTTTTGTCCAACGAAGTGCCCGCACAGTTTACAGCGCTGGTGCATGCTGCGTTGAATGGTGACTTTGTCACTGCCCGTGAATTGCAGAATCGTTTTCTCAATCTCATGCAGCTCAACTTTATCGAATCCAATCCAATCCCGGCAAAAACTGCTTTGGCGATGATGGGCAGGGTCGAGGAAGTTTTTCGTCTTCCATTGGTGCCGATGGAAACTGCAACACGCAACAAATTGCAACGTGAGTTGGAAACACTCGGTTTGCTGCACCATGAAAATGTAATGGCGGGATGAATTAAAATGACAATTGAACAAATAAAAACAGCAATTGAATCACATTTTGACGGGACAGAAACATTGCCTGAAAACGAGTTGGCAACCGTCATAAGTGCGTTCTTTGCCAGGTTAGAAAATGGAGAGGTCCGCTCCGCACAACCGACTGCTGATGGGTGGTACACCAATGCCTGGGTAAAAAAAGGCATTCTTTTGGCATTTCGGTTGGGCCGTTTAAAAAATTATACCGGGAATCAGCAAATTGCTTTTTTTGATAAAGACACGATTCCGACGCAAAATTTTGAGCTGAGCGATGAGGTGCGCATCGTTCCGGGCGGAACCAGTGTGCGCTGCGGCAGTTACGTGGCAAAGGGCGTTGTCATCAGGCCCCCG
>QQUM01000264.1 GCA_008501545.1 Calditrichota bacterium | reverse complement strand
CCGACGAATGTTATTTCGATTACAGACGGTCAGATTTTTCTTGAAAGTGACTTGTTCTTTTCCGGTGTTCGTCCTGCTATTAACGTAGGTATATCGGTCTCCCGTGTAGGTGGAAATGCACAGGTAAAAGCCATGAAGCAAGTGGCTGGTAGTTTGCGCCTCGATTTGGCACAATATCGGGCTCTGGAAGCGTTTGCGAAATTTGGATCCGATCTTGATAAAACTACACAGCAGCAATTACGCCGTGGAGAACGGCTTGTTGAATTGCTAAAACAGCCACAATATGAACCATTAAGTGTTGAAAAACAAGTGGTGCTTATCTTTCTTGGTTCGGAAGGCTATTTGGATGAATTGCCAATCGATAAAGTGAGCACAATGCAAGATGACTATTTTTCGTTTATTGAATCAAATTATCCGGAAATTTTAACCGATCTTGCCGAAAAGAAAGCCATTTCGGATGAAATTCGATCAGGATTGGAGAAAATGTGCAGCGAATTTGTGAAAATGTTTGAGGCAAAATAATCGTGGCTACTTTACGAGATATTCGCCGCCGTATAAATTCGGTGGCGAAAACACAGCAGATCACAAAAGCGATGAAAATGGTTGCTGCAGCAAAGTTGCGCCGTGCACAAGAACGCGTCGAAAAAGCACGTCCATATGCAGAGGGCATCGCTGATGTGCTTGCTCGTGTTGCGGCAAATGTCGATGTTGAGCTAAACCCATTTTTCCAAGAACGCGAGACGATTAGAAGGGTAACATACATTGTTGTTTCAGCGGACCGGGGATTTTGCGGTGGCTTTAATTCCAATATCTTCAAAGAAACTCAGCACGTTATTGCGCGCGATCAGGCGGACGGGATTGAGGTGGATATCATTGCTGTTGGGAAAAAGGGGGCCGATCATTTTTCTCGTCGAAAATATCCAGTCTCCGGCGCCTATAAGGAATTTTTTAAAAATCTTCGATTTGAAGATGCTTTGGAAATATCAAAACTCGTGCAAAGCACATTTTTAAATTTAGAAACCGATGCAGTCAAACTTATTTTTTCATCAGCAAAGTCGGCGATTCAGACTGAAATCCAGGTGAAACAATGCCTGCCCATTCAACAAGCCGATGCCAATGAAAATACAAATGAGAGTGAATATTTGTTTGAACCCGGTCCTGTAGACATGCTGAATCACCTATGTCCGAGTGCAGTAAATATTCAGATTTGGCAGGCGCTGTTGGAATCCTATGCTGCTGAAGAGAGCGCACGTATGGTTGCTATGGAATCTGCAACGGATGCAGCGCAGGATATGATCGATTCTTTAACTTTACATTATAATAAAGCACGCCAGGCAGCGATTACGAGTGAAATAAGTGAAATTGTCGGTGGTGCAGAGGCGCTAAAATAAATGAAAAAAATTTTACTTAGAGGAATGTTTGTATGAATAAAGGTAAGATTTCCCAGGTAATTGGCGCGGTTGTCGATGTCGCGTTTCCCGATGGCGAACTTCCGGAAATTATGTCAGCTCTGGAAGTGGATCGTGGAGATGAAGGACAACTTGTTTTAGAAGTACAACAACACCTGGGTGAAAAAGTCACTCGATGCGTTGCCATGGACAGTACTGATGGGCTCGTTCGTGGCCAGGAAGTCGTCGATACCGGCCAACCAATTTCTGTCCCGGTCGGTCCGGAAACTTTAGGAAGACTCTGGAATGTTACTGGTGAAGTTATCGACGGAAAAGGTGATGTTAAAATTCAAAAACGCCATCCGATCCACCGTGAACCACCAGCTTTTGAAGATTTATCAACGAGTTCGGAAATCCTCGTTACCGGAATTAAAGTTATAGACTTGCTTGAGCCTTACACAAAAGGTGGTAAAACAGGTCTTTTTGGTGGCGCTGGCGTCGGCAAAACCGTTTTAATACAAGAATTGATTCGTAATATTGCAACTGAACATGGCGGTTATTCTGTTTTTGCAGGTGTAGGTGAACGTACACGTGAAGGGAATGATCTTTGGCTTGAAATGACCGAATCAGGTGTTATCGATAAAACCAGTCTTGTGTTCGGACAAATGAACGAACCACCGGGTGCTCGTCAGCGCGTTGGCCTGACTGCATTGACAATGGCTGAGTATTTTCGCGATGACGAAGGAAAAGATGTCTTGTTGTTTATTGATAACATGTTCCGATTCACACAGGCAGGATCAGAAGTTTCAGCTCTTTTAGGGCGGATGCCTTCTGCTGTAGGCTACCAGCCGACATTAGCCACTGAAATGGGAATGCTGCAGGAAAGAATTACATCGACAAATAAAGGTTCGATTACATCTGTGCAGGCAGTTTATGTGCCAGCGGATGACTTGACAGACCCGGCTCCTGCGACTACTTTTTCACACTTGGACGCAACAACTGTTCTTTCGCGCCAAATTGCAGAACTTGGCATTTACCCCGCAGTGGACCCACTCGATTCAACATCCCGGATTCTTGATCCGCAGATCGTCGGTCGTGAACATTATGACACGGCCCGTCAGGTACAGAGTATTTTGCAGACTTTTAAGGACCTCCAGGATATCATCGCAATTCTTGGTATGGAAGAATTATCCGATGAAGATAAATTGGTTGTAAACCGGGCTCGTAAAATACAACGCTTCCTGTCACAGCCATTTTTTGTTGCCGAGGCTTTTACGAATACACCTGGGCGCTATGTAGAGTTGGAAGATACCATTCGCGGCTTTAAAGGAATCGTTGATGGCGAATATGATGATATCCCCGAACAAGCCTTTTATATGGTTGGCACCATTGAAGAAGTTCTCGAACGCGCTAAAAAGATGCAATAATTCACTCACTTAGTTGAATGAGCACTATGTCAGAAGAAAAAATTCAAGTTGATATTATTACACCCACCAGCAAAGTATTTAGTGGCGAGGTTGAATCCCTCATTGCACCGGGCATCGAAGGATATTTCGGTGTTTTGCCCCGACATGCGCCTTATGTTGTTGCTATGCAAATTGGTGAAATCAAGCTTAAAAGTAACGATGACGCCAAATTGCAGCACTTTGCAACATCTGGTGGATTTGCCGAAGTTCTGCCGAATAAAATAACCGTTCTCGCCGACAGCGCGGAACCTGCATCTCAAATTGATGTTGGGCGTGCAGAAAAAGCTGTAACCCGTGCACAAAAGCGTATTGATGAGGGGCGAAAAAATTGGGATATTGATCGTGCCCAGGCAGCTCTTTCACGAGCATTTAACCGAATGGCGATCGCGAAAAAGAATATGTGATTTAAAAAAAGCTGCTTCAATTGAAGCAGCTTTTTTTAATTAAAATCTCACCGCAATCTCTTCTGTAGCATCCCTTCTCTGCATGTATATTATTTCACTATTTCCTATTGAGTTACGCAACAGAATGATACGTGCTGCAAAAAAAATCCTCACTTGAACCTTGTTCTTGAAGGGGTGCATACCCCGAAGAATATCCTACTAAATACTTTGAAACAACACGGAGAATGAAAAAATTTAATTCCTGGCAATTCCTGCTCGTGCTCGGTCTTTTGTTCTGTGCGAATAGTCCAGTATCCAGTGGAGCTTATTTGAATTCCATGCCGGAGCATGCTGAGGAAGAAAGCGCATACAATTCCGTAGATCTGCTCCATGCCACATGGTTGCATGAAAACTTCATGTACAAGCAATGTGAATTTTTCTCACAATATGCGGAGGATAAAAAGTACACGGCAATCCATGCTGATCTGATAAAATTGCGTTCAAACATTGAGCGCAATCTTCAGTCAATCAAGGTTCTTCTCTCAAATTTCATTATTAATCAAGAGTTTGATATTTCACAGTTAAATTCTGCACGATTGACAGTTGAGCATCTCGTGTTGTTGGATAAGCACACGCAGGAACGCTTTGAATTAATTAAAGAATCGCTTCTTAATCAACTTTCACCGGAAAAGCGCAAAGGAATTCTTGAAATTGAGTGGAAGGCGGCAGATTCTGATTTCCGTTCCGGTGCGTATCGACAGGCTCAAATAAAGCTCGCTTCTATAAAGAAATTGTACCAACAGTTTTTTCAAAATATGGAATTGGTTGACTTTAAGCTCGCTGCATGCCTGAGTTTGAGTGGGAAGCCTTTGAAAGCGCTTGACGCATATCGTGATATGCTTGGAACTGGCATTAAGAATGAATTTTTTTATTTAAGCCTTGAGCGCCTGCTCACACTTGCTTTGCAACAGAGACAGGAGACAGCGATAGATTTTGCAGACAGCCTGCTTCAAATACATATTGACGAAATACCTGAAAAACATCGAAACCGGCTCTTTTACCTTGCCGCTCAATCCACAATCATTGATAAACGGTATGCAGACGTTCATAATTTTACCAACAAGATTTCTAACAAGTCACGCTATTTTTTACCCGGACATCTTTTGCACGCGGAGACCTTAATACGACAAAATGATAAGAATGCTGCAATCACAGAATTGCAAAGCTTCACTACCAGTCAACTGCTGAAAAAAGGAAGACATGA
>QQUM01000821.1 GCA_008501545.1 Calditrichota bacterium | reverse complement strand
GCGTAACGTATTGGGAATCGGTTGGCTCAATTATAAAATTGTATGCCGTTGCAGTGCCGGAGTGAAAGACCTTTTGCTCCATCGGTTTAAAACCCGGTTCACGAACGGCAAGCACAAAATAATCCGGCGCCGACTCCCAAAATGATGGTTCCGTTTGAACTTCGGCACCATTGCCAGATTTTTTTGCGAGACTTGCCACATTTTGCCACCCTCTGTTACCACCGTTTTTGAAAGGTGAAATCGTGACAGCCTGTTCCGAACCATGCCCCCCATTATGCAAAACAAGCAACCGGCCTGCGTCCGTGCCAAATTCCGTCTCCAGGCGATAAAAGTAAACGCCATTGGCCAGGCCGGACAAGTCGATTTCTGTGCTATACGTTCCAACCATACCAAGAAAATCACTTTGGCTCGCCAATCGTTGCCCGGAAATATTATAGAAAGAGAAACGGACTGAGCCTGGTTTGTAGAGATCAAACACGATTGTACTTCGCCCATTTGTCGCTGGATTTGGAAAGGAATTATACAGTTTATAGGCCAGGGTTTGATCAACAATTTCAAACGCATCCTCAACGGTGAGTGGATTTAAGCGGGAGACAATCTCCGCTGTGTAATTCCCGGTTTGATTCGTGTAAATCGTATCGCGCAGCGGATAACGGTAATCCCCACCCCAATAGGCAATAATGGGGATATTTGCCAATAAATTGCTGGTGTTCTTCTCACCGACAATGCCTGACACTGTTTTGGTTACTGTAGATTCACCCAAATCGATACCAACAGAATCCGGTTGGCTGAAAGTAAAAGTGTGTACGAATGTTCCGGATGGTAAAACGGGTGAACGCAAAACCAAAACACTCGTCCAGGGGAACGATGCACTCATGCTCAAAACAGTGAATAGTATGAGGCTGATAAGTGGAAATTTATTTATATTTTTTTTCGTAATGCTTGAAAAATCCTGCTTCATCTTAAACTGAAATCCTTTTTCTGATGAGTGTGTAGTGTTTTTCGCCAGTCTGTATTAAAGTTTATCGTCAGTTTGTTCATTTCAATGCAGAAAGAGATGTTTTAAATTTCTATTTCATGATTCGCTTCTTCATCGTTGTTCTCTCGTTGATTGCGGATGCACCAGTAATTATCAAAAAAATCGAAACTTCAGGCAGGATAAGTTTCCGTTTTGAAAAATTCACGTGCAGCAATCAGAAGCTGGACACAAAGATGTCGTTACCTGCAAAACAAGACGATCGCGCACATGCAAGAAGCAAGCCAGGGAAAAGAAATATAGACATGCACCAGAAATCAATTTGTATTGAAGGATAAAATGGATAATAGCAGAAGGAAATCACTGAACCACTATGATAGGGTGTTTCAAATTGGTTCATTTAATGGGGTTGAATTGGCATGCTAAACGGGTATTGACCGGGTATATCAAAGTTGAATTTGCAGATCTGCAATGGTAAAGTTTAACCCGCTTTTACAACAACAATCGTTTGGTCATCACGGGATTCATATTCTGCCATGGTACTCATCAGAACATGGCACATTTCTTTGGCATTTTTATCGTGGTGTTGTTGTAGAAACGTGACAAGGCGGTTTTCACCGAACTCCTGATTATGGTTATCGATTGCTTCCGTTATGCCATCCGTAACAAAAAGAAACACATCACCATCGCTATACGCTATTTTGTGTTCTTCGAGCTGTTTTTCAAATATACTGTTGCTGTTCAGCCCTAAACCAATACCCGATGGTGTAACCAATTCGACTTTTTCTTTCGCCTTGCTGAAATAATATAATGGGAGGTGCCCGGCCCGGGCCAACAGCAATGTTTTCGAATTCGCGTTGAAACTGCCCCCAAGAATCGTCATGAAAAACTGCTTTTCGAGATTTTGTTGCAGCAAAACATTTGCATGAATAAGCAACTCACGCGGCTTGAGATTAAACGTAATTAGCGAGCGTAAAATACCCTGCATCCGCGACATGTAAAGGGCTGCGGATGTACCCTTGCCGCTCACATCACCGACGATGACTGTCACGTTATCGTCTTTGTCGTTGAGATAATCAAAATAATCACCACCAACTTCCAACGCCGGCACCGAAGTTCCTGCGATATCCAGGCCCGGCAGAGCCGGTGACTCTGTAGGCAGAGATGAAAGCTGAATGCGGCGTGCAATTTCCAACTCGTGTTTCAGACGTTCCTGTTCAGTAATTGTCTCGTGCAAAAAGGCATTTTCTATGGCTACTGCGGCTTGCTGTGCCACATAACTTAGAAAATCAAGATCGTCGCGGTGAAAAGGTGTTTCCGACCGCTTCTCACCGATTAATACAGCACCAAGCAACTGTCCTTGCGAGGTAATTTTCAAGACGTGCATAATACCCAGTGCAACACACTCATCCTGTAATTCCTGCGGGAACGAATGAATACTGTAGCGCATATCTGTCGGCGAATCACGCAATAATTTGACTAAATCGGCAAGTTTACTTGAGCAAAAGGCCAACCACTGCGCTTCCCTGAAGCCAATATTTTCCTGACAGCAGCATTCATCTTCATTTCGCAAAAGAATGACGCCGGCACGTTTTAGCTGCATTTGGTCGGTGAGCATTTTGACAATCCCGCCAGCCAGGCTTATCAAACTCAATTGTTTGGTTAATACCCGCGTCAGCATACGCGTTGTCACCTGGTAATCATATTTGTTGCGAAAAAATTTCTTATCAATTACCGCCTGGCCTATCCGACCAAACCGCAAACCGAGGTAGGCGAGAAAAACCGCTCCGATCATAGTGAATACAGAACGCGTCGTCTCGGTTGCACTTGTATCAAAGGGGCCTCTCGATATTTCAAAGAGTGTTCCTGAGAAGTGAATTGCCGGTAAATTTTCACTTAATTTCGGAATAAGCATCATAAAATAAACAAAACAGGCAAAGAGAAAAATCGACCAGAGAATTGTAACAACGACATACTGAATATTTTTTCGCATTCGCAGATCCATATCCAGTAAGCGATACCGGCCAATTATATAAAAATAAGAGAAAGGTAAGACCAATATTGGAATGCCAGCATATCCCGCCACATTATTGTTACCGTAAAAAACAACCAGCACACTGATAACGATACTAATCAAACCACCTGATAAATTTAAATATTTTAAAGGTTTAACAAGGCGTTTGTACTCATTGCTGTAATACCGTCGATCAAATAAAAAGAGAATAAGTGCCATGAGCGCCTGTGTTAGCAGGATCCAGATTGCGCCTTGCAGGCCGGACACAAAAAATCCGAATATAAGCAAACCTGTCAGCGCATAGGAAATCCTGACAAAAATAATTTTTTTATACAGGCCTGCATCAAAAATGGGGAAGTATATTCTTCCATGTATAAATGCCGAAAGCGCGATGGAGACCGATGTAAACAAGATAAAAACGTGAAATGGGTTGGCGAGCCGCAGGACTAGCGCACCAAAAATGGCAAAGTAAGTGCCGATAAAAAACAAACCCCATCCGATAAACCGGGCCGCGATAAGTTCAGGTTTACGCATACCGATAAAAACGCCACTCCCCAATACGAGCAGACCGCATATACTAAATATAATAAATGAGATATTGACATCGAACTCGGCCAACGTTACCTGTAGCGTGTGCCATTCATTTTCACGCAGGATGACATACTGTATCGTTGTTCCACTCCTGCCGCGCGACATGATATCGTCGGCTTCAAACATATCCTTGAAATCCTGGCCATTGATACTCACGATCAAATCACCGGCCTTCATTCCGGCACGATCCGAAGCACCCCCTGGAAAAACCTGGATAACATAGACCGCAGGTCCTAAATCGCGAAGGTGCCGCAAAGAAAAATCTGAGCGTTTTACATTAAAATCAAAAGTCTGGTTGCGACGAGGATTGAGCACCTGCAAATTCAACGATGTCGAGTCCGGCAGTTCATTGATCAAACGGTGCACTTCTTTTTTACTGCGCACCATTGTCTCGTTAATAGAAATGAGAATATCCCCTTGTTGGATGCTGGATGGATTGGTGTTTTTCAGCGCCGGTTTTTTTACACCCGTTGCAATTAAATTTGAGGGAATATCGCTTTTTATGTACAAGGGAGATGGGATATCGAGAAATGTATTTTCATCCGTTGCACGCCGGCCTGTGTTGTATAATGCTACTATCCATATCCATAGAACAATAACGGTAGCAATACCAAGCAGCGCGCGGTAAAGTTGAGGGTGTTTGTCAAAATAATATTGAGATTTCATCCCGACTTCTTTTGTAATGTGAATTGCACGAGGGTGTCAAATCATGGCTTTTTCTTATGGATGTTCAAGATCTGGTGTTTGAGGGATGCGTGTTCGTAAATTGCATTTTCCCTTATTAATAATATATGATCTTGAATTCCCTCTTATACGCAATTTGATCTCCAATAAAAACGCCAAACCATTCCTGCTACGATGAGAAATGAAAATAGTTTGTTTCAAATTAAAATGCTTCTGAAAAATTGTGCATTTTATTGATCA
>QQUM01000551.1 GCA_008501545.1 Calditrichota bacterium | reverse complement strand
ATCGTACCCGGTTATGGTCTCGCGGTCTCCCCGGCACAGCATATCGTGCATGAATTGGCAACAATGCTGCAAGCGCGCAACATCAAAGTACGCTACGCCATCCACCCTGTTGCCGGTCGCATGCCCCGTCACATGAACGTGCTTTTGGCGGAAGCCAATGTGCCGTATGATCTTTTGTTTGAAATGGACGAAATCAACGAGGAGTTCCAGAACACCGATATCGCATTGGTTTTGGGCGCCAACGACGTGGTCAACCCGGCCGCACGCACGGAAAAAGACAGCCCGCTCTACGGCATGCCAATTCTCAATGTGGACTACGCCAAATCGGTGATGATCGTCAAACGTAGCTTATCACCTGGTTTTGCCGGTGTGGATAACCCACTTTTCTACGCTGACAACACCATGATGCTCTTCGGCGATGCAAAAGACATGATGACGGCTGTTGTGAAAGAATTGAAAGAAAGTTAAGATATCCCCCCCCCTACCCTTGCGAAGGTTGCGAACCTTCGCAAGGGTGATTTATACCATGTACTCACAACTCACTTCATGGGAAAACCTATTCTGACCTGGAAAAAAGCCGCCAAAGGCAAACGCGGCAAAGCCAACGTCGCTGCATTCGAAGATAAGCTGGAAGAAAATCTCCTTACTTTGCAGTAAGCGTTGAAAGAGAAATCTTATCAACCGGGTAAATACGATAATTTCACTATTCACGATCCCAAACACGAGCTCATCAGCGCGGCACCAATTCATGACCGGGTGGTGCACCACGCCCTATGCAATATCATCGAGCCGCTGTTCGAACGCAGCTTTATATTTGATTCCTATGCGAATCGAGTTGTCAAACGACTGGCAACATTGCGATTGACGCTGCACAACGGTGCACATCCGCGCCCGGTGACCGAAGGCATGCCATTTCTCGGTTTCATCAACTGGTGTGCGCAGGAAAAAGGTTTCTTTGTTGCCCCACATGCCGGCTCCCAACTGGCCCCAGTTTTCCACGATACCAGTTATTTTTTCATGGTATTTTTTGCCATTTTCAATGTACGTTACCGTGAGTAGTGCGGCATCATATGTAAATCCCAACTGCGGCATGATTTCCTGCATCCGCGTTTGGTATTTCATCACCACTTTAGGCAGGTTCTTCGTTTCCACGATTTGTAATGATTGCGCATGGGGATGGGCATAAGGAAAGGCAATCTGCATCAGAAACTGCTGCGCCGGCATCAAGGGATACACCGTCATGCCGTTGTAATTGCTGCCAGGCGGAAACATGCCCATCTGCCCCGCTGGTGACCAACGCATGTCCATAAACAATACATCTGGCAACCAGCGCATCATCACTGTCCCCTGCGCATCCTTTTTCACACTGAAATCAACTTCTGCAGCGATGGATTGCGCCGGGCCTCCCTGTTGCAGTGGGTTGATACGCAATACGCCACCTTCAGTTTGCCAGCCTTTCGGCACCAACAAACTGAATGCATGTTCTTCTAGGGGTACGAAAATTTCAGTTGAATGCCTAACACAGTTATACTACTTTTGTAGGTTACGCATGGGACTTTTACAAAAAGTAGCAGAAGCACCAAATGTATTCATATACCTCATTTTAAATGCACTTCTTTTGTACTTTCATATTAAAGTACCCAAAAATGCAGCACCAAAAATCTGAAGTTTGCTACGTCAGCTGCTCTACAAAGCGACCGTTGGTCTGAACTTTGAACAATGCATTGTATATGTCGGGATAAAATTGTTGTTGATGAAATGAAAGGAGTTGGAATGGAACATCTATTCAAACCAGATAAAAAATATTTCACAAAAGTGCTGTGGTTGCAGTTGACTGTTACGCTATTTCTCATAATCGCACCAGCGTTCATTCATCTCATCATAAAAGTGACTGGTGGCAAGCCAGCAGCAATAGGCGTTGTTTGGTTTATTTTCGTTGGTGCCATTTTGCTCATGTGGATCATCAGCACGCCAATTGCGTACTATTGGATTAAAAATCTGGATTTTGACTAAACAATTTCGTTAATCCCCCGTCTTTTTCTCAATCTGCACTATCTCTATCAAATGAATAATTTTACGAAGAGGAGCACATGCGAACATTCACACGAACAGCACTTATCTTCCTGCTTGCCGGATTAGGTTATCTGAGTGCAGGCGAGAAATTGACAGTGCCTTATTCACGGTTTACTTTGCCAAACGGTCTCACCGTTATTGTACATGAGGATCATACCGTCCCCCGAGTCTCGGTTAATATCTGGTATCACGTTGGTTCTGGCAGCGAAAAAGTCGGGCGGACTGGATTCGCTCACTTGTTTGAACACATTTTATTTGAGGGCTCCGGGCATGTCCCTGAAGGCAAGTTTGACCAATGGCTGGAAGCTGCCGGGGCAAACAACAACGGCTCGACGACCAACGACCGCACGAACTATTATGAGGATTTACCCAGTAATGCCCTCGAACTGGCGCTGTTTCTGGAATCCGACCGCATGGGATATTTGCTGGATGCGATGTCACCGGAAAAAGTTGACGGCCAGCGTGATGTGGTCAAAAACGAAAAACGCCAACGGGTCGATAACCAACCCTATGGCCGCGCCTGGGAAATCCTGGCAAAAAATATTTATCCGGCAGAACATCCCTATTCATGGTCTGTCATTGGTTCAATGGAGGATCTTTCGGCTGCAAGCTACCAGGATGTCGTGGATTTTTTTAACAGCTATTACACACCTTCAAATGCCGCATTGGTCGTTGCCGGTGATGTCAAAACCGAAGAAGTTCGGAAACTCACTGAAAAATGGTTTTCAGACGTGCCGGGCCGTGCTCCTGCCCCGCCGGTTGATCCTGTTCCCGCAGTTCTGCAGGAAGAAAAAAGCATCGTTTTGGAGGATAAAGTGCAATTGCCGCGTCTTTACATGACCTGGCTCTCCCCTGCCCGTTTCCAACCGGGCGATGCCGAATTCGATTTATTGACCACTATTCTTACAGAAGGGAAAAACTCACGCCTGTACAAGCGGTTGGTCTATGAGCTGCAGATTGCACAATCAGTCGTCGCATATAATGACTCGAAAAAACTGTCGGGTGAGTTTTACATCATTGCTACGGCAAGAGCGGGACACAACCTTTCAGAACTGAAAGATGTTATTCAACAAGAGTTGGATAAATTGAAACAGGAACCTCCAACTGAACGCGAATTGCAGCGTGCACTCAACCAGTACGAGGCTGATTTTTATCGCAAACTGGAAAGGGCTGGCGGATTCAACGGTAAGGCGAACCAGCTGAATACTTATTATTATTACACAGGAAATCCCGATTATTTTAATGAAGATTTAGCGCGGTATCAGGCAGTTTCCCCGGGCGATTTGAGCGCAATTGCAAGCACTTACTTAAAAGATGACGCGCGTGTTATTCTCAGCATCGTGCCGGTAGGTAAAACGGAACTGGCAGCTGCAAAAGGAGGTGCGAAATGAGAAAGCGATTTAAATTCCTGACCAGTTTATTGCTTATCCACATCCTGGCAGTATCTGCATTTGCACAAAAGCCTGATCGTTCCGGGCCACCGGAATTGGGTCCCGCTGCATCACTTAAACTCCCTCCCTTGCAGCAATTTACATTGAAAAACGGACTGCGTGTTTATCTTATGGAAAAACACAATGTCCCTTTAGTACAGGTCAATTTGTATATCAAAAGCGGATCGGTAGATGATTCGGCTGAAAAGCTCGGACTTGCTTCGCTGACGCTCGATATGCTTAATGAAGGCGCCGCCGAAAAGAGTGCACTGGAGCTCGCCGATGCGATCGATTTTCTTGGTGCGAATCTCGGCACCGGTGCAAACATGCACACATGTGAAGTCAACTTAAACACACCTGTCTCGAAACTTGATGCAGCAATTTCTCTGATGGCCGATGTCGTTTTACGACCGGATTTTCCGGAAGATGAATTAAATCGCATTATAAAGCAGCGTTTAAATTCACTTGTTCAAAATCATGACCAACCCCGTACAATCGCCTCAACCATGTTCAACAAGACGATTTTCGGGGAGGACCATCCCTATGGCCGTACGACTTTTGGCAATGAAAAATCCCTGCGTTCAATGCAGATAGACGATTTAAAAGGGTTCTATAAAAACCAGTTTGTTGCGAAAAACGCCTACTTCATTGTTGTTGGTGATGTGGAACAGAAAAATCTCCTTGCATTACTCGAGCAAAATTTTGGTGGTTGGGAAAAAGGCAAAGTAGCCAAAACACACGTTCCCTCAGCCAAACAAGTTGAGGGCAGAACAATTCATCTGGTTGATAAACCGGGCTCAGCCCAGTCTGTTCTGCGGATTGGACGCGTTGGTGTGAACCGCAAAAGTAAAGATTATTTTGCCATAAAAGTGATGAATACCATTCTCGGTGGATCCTTTGCTTCACGACTCAACACCAATTTGCGAGAAGAGCACGGGTACACCTACGGCGCTGGCACCTATTGGGATTTCCGGTCATCCGAAGGCCGGTTCATGGCCTACTCCGACGTGCAAACCGATGTTACCG
>QQUM01000709.1 GCA_008501545.1 Calditrichota bacterium | reverse complement strand
GAGCCGGAAACTTTCGCGCCACCCTCAAAATCTATCAAGCCAAGATTTTCAGCTAGTTCCCAATGAGGTTTCGCTTCAAAATCCAATTTCGGAATTTCCCCCCAGGACTTTTCGACTTTATTGTCTGCCTCACTTGCGCCCACCGGTGTGCTCTCATGCGGGATATTCGGTATACGCGTCTGAATCTGATAAAGTGCGTCTTCAACCTCACGCACTTTTTCATCTAGTTCCTTTATTTGTGCGCCGACATCACGCATTTCTTTAATTTTTTCCTCCGCATCGCCTTTTTCTTTTTTGATCTGAGCAATTTCCTGAGAAACCCGGTTGCGTTGCGCTTTCAGTTTTTCAACTTCGCTTAGATGAACACGGCGCTCATCATCAAGGGATGTGAATTTGGAGAGATCAATGCCATCACGGCGATTGGTTACAGCTTGCTGAACTTTATCAAAATTTTCGCGGATGAATTTTAAATCTAACATGGCTCGTTCATTTTATAATAGGTTATGTAAAAACTCGCATTTTAATAACGCAGCACCATACGAATTATGAATTTTATATGCAATTGTTTGTCCCGGCCCCCAATAGATATTTCTAGTCACTTCCGCCCTGTCTTCTAACGCTGAAAGCCCACGCAACAAATCGTTCATGGTGTGACAGACTTAAGTCCATTTCCGTGCGACGGTCATCGATCAAAAGGTATGGCGGCTGGAAATTGTCGGGAATTTGCGGACGAATGATTTGCACACGTGATTCAGCAACTTTCAGATAGTCAGCGACAGCTTTTTTGCTGAAATAACGTACTAATGCAGATTCCGAACGCACACAAGAGAGCAACTCATTCTCTGTGAAGTGTGATTCAAGCCACTTGTTATCGTCCCACAACGACAAGTCTGCACTGGAAGTTACACGCGTTCCAGGATGAATGGCGAATGCATTTAAACCTTCGCCAAACGGACAATAAGCGATTGCATGGATAAAGTCGGGACCGGTTTCGAATTGTATCTCAATAATAACTGCCCGGAAGCGAACGGTCGCGTGCACAACATTTGAAAAGAGTCCCTTGTTTATCGCTGGATCTAAATCAACAACAAACTGAGCATGGGAAAACACCGGCCTTGGTTTCTGCATTTTGCAAATAACTTTATAAGCGGCTTCTTTGGCTGCCCAATGCATCCAAAGCGCCTTTTCCGGATTCGCATGCAATTCAATTTTCTTGCGTTCACCTGCTGTAAAAACACGTCGCATAAAACGTAAATCTTCGTGTTTATTTCCAACACTCTCCGAGTGTAAATCGACGATGTCATTGCCGACAAAAATCATAGGTTCAATTCAATTCCATATTTTTTCTTGAATCATTTAATATGTGCTAAATTAAGAATTGAAGCTGGTAACAACAAGGAGAATTTCAATATAAGCAACTTTTAATATATTGCGAATGAATGAAAATTTCAGCGTAAGGAGGACTTATTGTAAGGAAAATTTTGTGGTTTTACGGTTTATACAGGTAAGGTTTTAAACTAAAAATAATTTGCGGAAATGAGTCACGCATTATTGCGACATAGTTTGTTCCGATGATGGCATGAATTCCTTCTTCGCATTGACAATTGTTGCTTTCCCATTCACACGATTTCCAGCAATCGTTTTCTTTCCAATCAAGCATTCAAAATATAACTTCTCGATGTCAACGACCATTTTGTCCGCTTCAAAAATATCTTTCACTTTAAAATGTGCTTTCTTACCAAGATTATTTCGTAATAGTGTATCACCCAAAAGCTGACATATACTTTCCGCTAATTTTTCAGGATCATTTGGCGGGACAAGCAGACCGGTTTTGCCATGCTCGACCAATTCAGGTACGCCCTCAACAGCGGATGCAATCACTGCTTTTTTCATATACATCGCTTCTGTTAGCGAACGTCCCAAACCCTCCCATTGGGACGGGAGGGTGTAAACATCAAAAATATGCAACAGGTTTGCTATATCTTCACGAAACCCAAGGAATTTAAATTGTTTCCCCAACTTGAGTTTCTCCGCTAAAGCGTACATTTCCTTTTGCAATTCGCCATTGCCAACGCTAACGAAAATTGTATTCGGATGCTTTTTCAAAACCAACGGTGCGGCTTTAACCAGGTTCCAGGGCGATTTTTGTTTGGAAAGGCGCCCGATTATCCCTACGACCAAACTATTCTGAGGAATAGCCAATGCATTTCGAATTTCATTACCATCGATTTTATGATCAAAGTTACGAAAATCGATGCCGCTGTATATGTTGACCAATTTATCTTTCGGGGCTATTCCCAAATCCAAAGTTTTTTTCAAATTCAGCTTTGATACAGTGATAAGCTTGTCACTTAAACGGGCACATTTTTTTTCCAGGAATATAAAAAAACGTCGCAGGACCGGGAGCATGAAATCATGAAATGGGAATCCATGTATTGTGTGCACAACAACAGGTACATTCGCCAACTTTGCTGCAATTCGGCCAAGAAAGCCAGGTTTTGAGCTGTGTGTATGAACGATATCGTATTTTTCATGCTTTAGGTGGCGGTAAATTTGAAAAAAAGCGAGAACGTCCGAAACCGGATGAATTGGGCGGGTTAGCTTATCGACAAAAACAATTTTTAGATCGGGAATACTTTTCGCACGGTCAACCCAGGCGCCCTCGGCAGAGCACATCAGTGTAACATTGAATTTTTTGCGATCATGACGTTCAACGGTGAGCAGCGTATTATCTTGAGCACCACCGACATGCATATGTGTGATAATATGGAGGATTTTAATTTTTTCGGTCATATCATTCAAAAATGTGCTATTCTGTGTTCTGTCAATGCTTTTTGAGTTCGTTGGTACTGTTCAGGCTTGAATAATTTTGACAAATTTCAAGAAAAGTATTTTATCGCTTAAGCTCAAGCTCTTTTATTTGTTTTTTTTCGCAAACAGAGATATCAAACTGCCAAAAGTAGAACTTACCATAAAAACGAAAAAAAAGATTCTATTTTACAATTAGAGTAATATATTTTTTGATCCATTATTGAATCAACTTATGTTTTTCATTTAAACCTGGACGTCATGCTCGCAGTTAAGCGCTTTGTAAAATACATTCAATCAATTGTAAAAAAAACAGGTGAAATCGTCCTGATTTCTGCCTTGAAATTAAATTTTTCTAAGAACAGAAGACTTAATTTAAAAAATATAAATAAAATAGCCATACCATTATTTGCAGAGATTTGCGACGCTATAATATCGCCAACCATTTTGTAAAATATGAAAACGATCTCTCCGAATTCTGAAATCTGGATATTTGAAACAAGAATACCCAAAGCTTGTTTCTATATATTGTTGACAATTTACAATTCGGAATAAATATCAATATCTCATGTAGTTATTATATATCCCAAGTAGTTTTAAGTTATACACCTCAATTGAGAATTTTTCTCGCACAAGATGTAATGCTCTTGCACTCATTTCACTTGCAGCATTTTTATTTTCAATTATCCACACCATTTTTTTGCACAGGTCATCAACATTTTCACTATCGAACAGTAATCCATTATCAGTATCAGTTATAATTTCACTTATCCCACCAACCCTGGAGCCTATTACAGGTATCCCTGCTGCCATTGCTTCAATAATAGCAATCCCAAATCCTTCATTTCGGGAAGGAAGAACAAAACAGTCCATTAGAACGAGAAAGGACCAAACATCGGATTGTGCTCCTACCAGAGAAATGGTGGATTGCAAATTTAATTCCTGAATCATCGAAGTTAACCGAACTCGCTCATCCCCATCGCCGACAATAACACAATGGCAATCGTACCGCTTTCTAACTATTGAACAGGCTTTTATTAAAATATCAAAGCCTTTACGAGAATCAAGACGCCCTACTGAGCCAAATGTAAAGATATGATTTTGCTTTTTCCGTCCTGTATTGATGAAAGGATCAAGATTTAAATCAATCGCATTGTGCAATACAATAATTTTTTCAACTGGAATACGATTCTCAATAGCTGCATTCTTAATCGCTTCGGAAACCACTAGTATTCGTCTTGCGAGCCGTGAATAAAAGTTTAAACCCATTTTAACAAGTTTATTGTTCTTTTCCCAATTCGATATATTATGCTCTGAACATAAGGCTGGAACACCACTAATTTTTGCAGCAATTTGCCCATAAACTGAACTAAAAAACAGATGAGTGTGAACAATATCAACATCATACTTTTTAATAAGTTTGTAAATCTTCAAGATGATTAGTGGATTAAATTTATGCTTAAAATTTAATAATTTTACATCTCGACATATGAGTTTGAACTTATCTTTCATCAAGTCATTGCCATACATTGAACACACGTAAACATCTTCCGTACGGCTTTGTGCTCTCACCGTGGAGAGCAGCATCCTTTCTGCTCCGCCATATTCGAGTGTATGAATGATATGTAAAATACGCATATAGGATAAATTTATTAAGTGCTATAAAATACTGATTTTTTTATTTGTCAAAATGCAGATTCAAACAGATATTCAAAATATGATTGATTTTGCTGTACACTCCAAATGTACTTT
>QQUM01000347.1 GCA_008501545.1 Calditrichota bacterium | reverse complement strand
ATCGATTCGGTGTTTCCGTGTTTTCCAGTACAGGAATATTAATGAGTGTATCCGCTTGTATACTTTTGCGTATGATCTCCGCTTTCGCTTGTTTACCAATGCGTTCCGTCCGTGTCCTGGTTAATGAAGTCTCATAAGCACTCAATTTGCGCAAAATTATCTCAACCTGTGCATCCGGTGAAACGATACCATGCTCTTTTTTAAAGGCAGCCAGCTCCGACTCTTTCTGTAAAAGTTGTTTTTCGGCCCGTTCAATTTGTTTGATAAAATATTGGTAGGATGCAGATTCCGAATAGACTTCATTTCGATAAATCTGATAATTTTTCACAATTCCATTTAAAATTGCTGCAGCAATTCTCGGATTATTGTTTTCAATTTGCAAATTAATCACGTTGCTTTTGCGAGGATTTTCAATGACAAGCGCTTGTTTGACCTTTTCGATGGCTTTGAGTCGCGACTCGCCGGCAGTCATCGCATTTTGATCAGCATTATCTTCGAGATTTAATGTTTGCACCACACGTCCAATTACCGGCGTGCTTTTTAGTATCTCAATTTCTCCGATGAGCCAATCTTTCAGATCGCGAAGATTTTCGGATTCAATACCGAGTAATACAGATTTTTCTGTATCGACATGCCGCTCAATTATGATGGTTGAGGACGCTCTATACTCCGGCGGGATGAGAAAAGTGACCAAAGACACAAGAATTAACGTGCCAAAGAAGAATCCCAGGATTAATTTCTTGTACTTAAAGAAGACCTGCAAAGCTCTTCTGAAATAAAGAATTTGCTTTTTCGGATGATGTTCATGGGCAACTTGCAAATCATGGGCTTCAGTCATTTCCGCCATCTGATCAGTTGATATATTCATAAAAAACCAACTCAAATTAGGTGCTTGTTTCTGGAAACATTGAATTCAGGGTATGACACACATTACAACCGACTCCAAAATACAGCACGGAGATACGAGTCAACAGGTGGTAAAATTGTACTGTATACATTGGACATGAAACCGGCAAAATCTGAAATCCGTGTATTTGGAATGAAAATGATATCGTTTGGCTTCAAATCAAGAAAAATTGCGGCAGCATTTTCCTTATCTTCCAACTTTTTTAAGTTTACCGGCATGATTAGAGGTGAAGCCGTTTCTGCTCTTCGAATTAATAAAGCATGAGACATCTTTGCGTCCGCCTTTGTGCCACCAGCCATCGCAACAGCCTGAAACGCAGTCAATTCTTTGGCAATAGCGTATCGCCCGGGCGTTTCGACTTCGCCCAGCACATAAAAATGATTGTTGCCAAATTCCATAACGATGACAGTCACTTCAGGTTCACGCAGAAACTTTGAGAATGCAGCCGTTATCACAGAATCGACATAAGCCGGTGTTTTGCCATCAACGTACACATCGCCGATTTTTTCAATGGTTATATTTCCATCGGGACGAACAGGTACAGATATATTGTAGTTGCGGTTATTAAAAAAACGGATATCCAGGACATCCCCAAATCCAAGACGATAGTCCGGTTTTTTTGTAGGCGTGGCCAATTCAGAAGAATTTTCAGCAAAATTAATTTGCTGTGTATTCCTGGTACATGCAAAGGTACTCACGATAAGCAGCAGAAAAAATGAGTACACTAAACTATTTTTTTTCATAGAAAAATGACATCCCTGTTTTTTAAAATAGCTTTATCTTCAAATAGAATTTATTCCTATATACTTAGATACATTCGATTTTTATTTTTTGCGAAATGATACACCATGGAATAACGCGTTTATTTGCATAAAATCAGAAATTTCGCAGGAAAAGCGCAAATTTTAGCGTACGCAGCAAAATATAGAAGTCCGTCCGGAGAGATTGTTTTCGAATATACTCGAGGTCGAGATGCACTTCCTCATGGATGTGTTTTTTGCGTGAACCCTTTAATTGCCAAAGCCCGGTGATGCCCGGTTTAACTTGCAATCGCTGAAATTGATAGTCATTGTATTGCCTGACAATAAACTCCAGTTCCGGCCGGGGACCAACAAGGGACATTTCACCTTTAAGTACATTAATAAGTTGAGGGATTTCGTCAAGGCAGGAACGCCGCAAAAAACGCCCAAAGCGGGTAATTCGTGCATCAGAATCAGATGCAGGCTTGACATCATAGAGATTTGAGGTTGTGTGCATGCTGCGAAATTTATACATAACAAAGGGTTGGCCATGGAGGTTGCTTGCTCGGCGGTCGTAAAATTCTATTTTCTTGTATTTACGTCGCCGGTTTTTACCAATTCGTTGTTGACGAATAAGAACGGGGCCCGGTGAATCCAATTTAATTACAATGGCAAGCAGAGCAATAATTGGTGCTTGCAACAGCAAAAAAACGATTGAAATGCAAATATCAGTGAACCGCTTTAAAAAACGATATGAAAATTGTTCACTACGTCTGTTTATCAATTCATTGCGATAAGTATTATTCGTTCCTTCTTCATTCGTGTCTTTATGGATAGCATCCTTAATTGTTGCTTCCCCAACACATTCCATTCTAGATCCTTTTACCACAAAATTTTATTGTAAATATGAAAACCATTCTATCAGTAAACTTATTTTTGCCTGTTGTTCCACGGAACTCCGGGAATTAAAATAGTACACTTTAAAACACTTCGAAGCGTTATTCCCATATATCCATTCAGTTCATTATTTTAACATATTCCTCTGGTAAGTTAGCCTCAATCGAGTTGATTTGCTGAAGCAATTGTTCTGCTACGTTCATACCGGAAGCAAAAATTTCATCCACATCCTGATGCAAAAACTGAGCATTGCGCCCGATGAAATGCACGTTCGGATGTCTGGCACAAAATGCTTTTATTTCTTCCATCTGGTTTTCGTAGTCAAGGTCATAAATGGGATATGCATGCGGGATTTTTACAATTTTCGAATCAAGTATTTCTTCAGGATGAATCAGACCGAGACTTTGTAACTCTTTTTGAACATTCTCCACGGAGTAATCATCGGTATTTGTCATTTCACAGCACAGCACGGTTTTATCCTGTGGCGCATTACGATCAGCAAAATTTTTGAATTCCGCCACACGGTTTATTTTAAAATGACTATCGGAGATATAAAACCAATGATTTTTTGTCACATGCGGTTTGTCGATTAAAAAGTAGGTTTGAATTGCTGATTGGAAGCGAAGCTTTAATGGTTTACCAAGCCAGCCCAGTAACAACGTGATCGGTAAGGATGAAACAATTACATCAAAATACTCCTGAAAACTCTTGCCATCGCTCTGAAATGTACAGAGATAACCAGCTCTATCCATGGATTTTTCAATATTGATAAGCCGGGTATTCCGTTGTACATGGGATTTTACTTTTGCATGGAGAGCTTCTGCAATTGCGCCGTAGCCGTTTTCAACAGGATAGTAAAAATCCTTAAAATAAAGCCTGGAGTTTCTTCGAATGATATCTTTGAGTCCTCCAACACGAAGTTTGCGCTTTCCCCAAATTGCTGATATTTCGTCTGCCGGGATTCCAAATAACTTTTCCGAGTATGGCTTAAAAAATAATTCATTTAATCCTTTACCAAATTGGTTCAGGACCAAATTCTCAAAATTTGTCTCCGGGTTTTTCTGCCGGAACAAATAATGCCAGGCAATTCGAAAGCTGTCGCGGGGTAAGAATTTTAATATGACTTCAATTGCATTCACTGGATCCTGTATCCATTTTCCACGGATAAATATTTGGCTATGTCGTCGCATTTGACTCATATCGGTAAGACTCAGGAGTTCATCCCTTACCAGATCATCATCTGTGTACAACCGATGCGGGGCAAGATCACAATCAAATCCATGCCATTTGAAGCTTCTTGCAAGACCGCCTACGACATCACTTGATTCAAATAGTTCAAATGAATCACAACCGGACTTCTTTAAAAAGTACCCAACACTTAGACCAGCAAATCCAGCACCCAAAATGCCAATTTTCATTTGGCCTCCACTCGAAATCTTACCTCCACTGAAAAACTCATAAATCGCTATATTGAAATCTTTTAAACAAACTTGTCATGCAAATATGCAAGAAAGGCGTATTCGCAGCAAAGTTTCCGCTGCTTTCCTGCAGGCAGTTTACTTGTGCAGCGAGTAGAAAATACTGCTGAAGCACAACCTGGATAGCAGTCATGTATGCACGTCAATAACAATATTATTTACATACTTTTTCGAAAAACACGGAAATCAGCAAAAAGGATTATCATGCAACGACGTAAATATGCACGAAAGGTGAGATAGAAGTTCAACCACGGTTTTTCGATCCAACTACAGGTGGGAAATTTGAAAAATTCAAATTCAGATGAAAATAACAAAACCTAAACTCATGAATTTTGTACAAACGATTGGAATGGAGGGATTTGATGAAAAAGAAGTGAGGCCGACACACTATTGGAGAATGGTTATTCAAACTCCAGGAGGATTTGATCTTTGTCAACCGACTGATTCTTGTTTATATGGATGGATTTAATTCGAGCATCATGGGGTGCTTTGATTATATTCTCCATTTTCATGGCTTCAAGGATAATCATATTCTCGCCTTTTTTAACCATATCACCAACAGAATGGAGTACATCAACGATTAATCCGGGCATAGGTGATAATACCCTGTCTGCTTGCTTGTCGGCGGATACTGAATATATTTTTTTTCTTTGTTCGTAAACAAAAAAGTCGTCCACAGTGGTTGTGGCGACTTTATTATTTAGTGATACAGATTGACTCTTTTCGTTTTCAGGAAAATAAAACTCAGTTATTTTTCCATCGATATTAAGAATGCAACGTTTTTTATCTATTTGTAAAACTTCAACCAGGAATTTGTCATTTCCAACTGAAGCGAGAAAGTGAGAATCATTTTCATGAATTGAGATCGGGATTTCCGATTGATCGATATTAACAATGTATTTGATTACAATTTTCTCCGTTTCAGAACATTTGATGCGTTCATTTTATTCGACCGTTAATGATCAGGATTATCAGTCCCAATCATCGCGATACCAATCATCACTGTCTTCAAATGGATTTGTATCGTCTCCTTCTTCCCATTCATCATCATCATCCCAGTCATCATCATCGTCATCATCATCCCACTCATCATCCCATTCATCGTCAAGATCGTCGTCCAATTCTTCATCTATATCATCATCTATATCTTCGTCAAGATCTTCATCGACATCATCGTCTAAATCGTCATCAGCTTCAGGTTCGGATTCCTGCCATGAGTCATCATCATCAAAGTCTTCTATGTTCGATGTAAAATAGCCATCAAATAAATCTTCGAGCAGCTCGTCGTTTTCATTATTAAATTTTGTCCCAGCCACTGTAATTAGCGTATTCGGGTTTCCAATGAATTTTGTATCTGTATTGATTGTTTCAAAGTTAAACTTCAAACTCATGATATCTCCCGTAGAAAAACAAGGTTGATTAACCCAAGACTAAAACTCCTGGCAGATGTCAGCAGAACATAATGGATATTTCTATAGACGAACTGGTGATAAAAAAACTATAAAAGCCTTTTGATGAATTGGTGCAGAATCGCCGCAAATTTTTATTATTAATTCATCTACTGAGTTAAAATTTGCTGAAGAAAATAGTGGATACTATTTTGAAAATCAAGTATTTTTTCCGCAGCAGGTAAACACATCATAAAGTCATTCATTTCAATAATTTAAATAAATACTTTATGAAGTATTTTTTTATATTTCCAAAACGACTCAATCTCAATTTACAACATAGTATTAAGGGCAATCTGATTGATTGCAGAAACTAATTATTTTTATATAAACGAAGATCAAAAATAATTTTTTCTATACCCGGTGGTACAAGCTGTGTGATATTTTCGCCCGCTTGAACCATATTCCTAATTTTTGTTGAGGAAATATCATGAATTGGAGCTTCAAGAAAAATTATTTCGTCAGACTTGAATACAGACGAGCTTGTCTTTTCTCCATGATCGCGAGGATAGACTACAATCCTGGCATACTCTGGAATACGCTCAACCTGATACCACTTGTGAAATTGTCTGAGACTATCCTCACCAACCAATAAATAGAATTCGCTTTTCTCTCCTATTTTCGAATTGGTAAAATGACGCAGCATCTCGATAGTATAGCAATAGGATTTTTTATTTAAGTCATATTCAGAAATGGTGAAGTATTCGAACGGACGAATTGAGACCTCAAGCATTTGCTTTCGAATACTATTTTGGGTTAACGGTTGATTAGGCTTGTGTGGAGGATTTCCAGCAGGCAGGAAAATAATTTGGTGGAGATTTAATTGTTTGATGGCACTGTGAGCAATCGCAAGATGACCATTGTGAACAGGATCAAATGTCCCACCAAACAATCCTACTCTATAATGCATATAGAAGATTTGTAATTAGTTACTTAATTTTTCCAGATCATCGTTGATTTTAACAGCTAATTCTTTCGCTTTGTCTTTTAAATCCGTATCAGGATATTTTTTTAACAGGATATTTACAGCATCGCGGGCTTTTTGGGGTTCACCCAGTTCATAATGACTGTACGCCTTCCAGTAGAGGGATGGTTCCGCAAATTTCGTATCATAGAATCGTTTGAGAACATCATCAAATGAGATGATAGCCGCGCTGAAATGGCTGCTTTTACGATAAAGTACACCCGTATCGAACTCCTTCCTGGCAAGCTTAGAACGGCATTCCTGCAATTTCTTCGTTACATCATTTACCAACTCACTGTTGGGAAATTCATCCATAAATTGTTGAAACTGGTCGATGGCCTGATATGTATATTTTTGATCTAATTGCGGTTTTGGGGATAAATTAAAATATGAAAATCCAAGTTTATAGGATGCATTATCAAGATATTCACTATTCGGGTAACGATTCATGAGTCGCTCATATTCTGCAGCAGCTGTTAAATACTCTTTTAATTCAAAAAATGATTCAGCATAGTAGAATTGGGCTTCATCGATAATTCTACTGCCTGGATTATTTAAAATTAAAATTTGGAATTGATTTTTGGCGTCAAAGTATTTCTTATCATCAAATAGTTTTCTTGCATAATCTAGGCGCTGCCGAACAGTCATTTTCTTAAAGTCTTTACTGCCACCACAAGCAGAGAAAGTGAGTAAAATGAGCATGAATGTAGCGTATTGAACAAATTTAAATTTCATTAAATATCAATCCTTTTTAAAAACTGTGTATCATTGGCTGCGATAATGAAACAATAACATAACTGTTCCCAAAACTGCACCAGTAACCATGAGTGTTTGCATTGCATCGGCAAGCCGGAATCCACGTTCAGGCAGTGAATGAGCAAAACCACCAGCTTCTGATTGGACGTACTCAAGTTGTCTTTTATCAGCAATCATTCGATTCGAATCAATTGTCAATAAACGGCTCAAGATAACTTCGTGCTTCAGCCGTGTGCCAAAAACACGTATTTCCGAGTGAAATTGTTGAACATATTGGTTATTCTCAATTTCCTTCACAAGAAATTTCCACTGCTGTATTTCAAACTCAATAATGCAATTTTCTGGATTCGTAACCAGAGAGTCATCTGGATTACTTATTAAAAAAACTGTTTTTTGGTACTCAAGCGCAGCTTCGGACACTGATTCCAACCAGTATTGCATCGGTTGTTGATTACGTTCATTCAGTTTACTCAATATAACAATAGACTGAAACTGCTCCAGTTCAGGAATTGTAAGCAATCGAACTGCTTCAGCAACCAATTGTTCCCTTACATATTGCACATTCGTTTTTAAGTTTTCATCCTGTGCGGTAAGTGAACAAGCTTGGAATATAAATAAATAAAGATAAAAACAAAATTTCTTTCTTAAATTCATACATATACCTGGAAATTACACGCAATAAGGATATACATCTTCAATACGACGTATTTCCTCCGAGCAAATCTATAGATGTACCGTAATGGAAAATGAGTGAACAAAATATTTTTGATCATTATAGCTGTCCACAACCAGTGCATAGTTTATTAAATAATTATTTGTATTTAATTTATACTGTAGAGTATGGTATAAATTCGAGCTTAGCAAGCCAATACCAAAAGAATAGCCGGGCTGTGATGAGAAATCAAGAAATTTAATACCCCCCCGAAAAGCGAGTTGTTCGGCGATCGTATTCTCAAGGCCGACAAGAAACTTTTCACGTGCTGCACTCCCACCTAACGCCAAATTTCGTATATCAAAACTCAGCATATTTTTATATGGAAGGAAAATCGCGGTTCCAATGCCGATTGCTTCATTCCGTATTTCATCATAGAATTCTCTTGATTTTTGGACATCCGACGGCAAATTGAATATATTCACACCAACACGAAAAAGCGGTTTCGGTTGCATCATGATGCCATAAGATGTCGCATAATCATAAAACCTCTTATTCTCCGATTCATAATAAATTAGATGCAGGCCCGCTCCAATTGCGACTTGTTCAGCGAGTTGAAAATTTAGCATTAATGAATTTGTATGATTCCAGTAAAGCGAGTGGTTGTAAATGAAATGCTTTAACTCTGTCTGATCAGGATTTAAGACTGTGGCCTCACCAAGCACCAATCCCACATTTAAACCTCGATAATTGAGGTTCAATCCTTTAAAAAGGGAGATGATACCGGCATATATTTTGTCTTTACTCTCATATTTTGCATTTCCAAAAAAACGATCCGGATCACGTGAAATGAGTATAGGCATAAGCGGTGAGAGTGTTACTGAAAAACGGAAACCATCCCGTGCCCTGTAAAATGTGTAGTTTCCCGGATTAAAAGAGCTTGAACCGATATTATCACTAACAGCAGTGACTGCACCACTTAGTCCTAGCGCTCGTACTTTGGAAAGATTTGACGGTAAGTAAATGTTTTTTTGTCCGTGAACCGGTGAGGAAATTAGCAGAAAAACAAATATGATTAAGTATTTTAAGCCTATACTATGGTTACGATTTATCTTCAACCGATGATCTTCTATCATTTAAAATGTACTTATGAAAAATATATGCAAATATCAAAAGTATTACTGCTATTACGGAAACTATTTTTGAAAAGACATGACCGTATTTTGTAAAATATGTAAGTTTTGTGCGTGTTTCAAATTCATCAATGATGACGTCTTCTTCAAAAATTCCGCTTTGTTTTAATATGGCCCCATTTTGATCGATTGTCATGCTGATTCCAGTATTTGCACAACGAGCAATTGGTGTTCGATTTTCAATAGCTCGGAAGACTGCCATTTGAGCATGTTGATAAGGCGCACCAGTTCTGCTGTACCAACCATCATTTGTTACGATTACAATAAACTCTGCCCCTCTCTTAACCACATCGCCAACGAACTCGGGAAAAATAGATTCAAAGCAAATAACACCACCAAACCGGAAAGTTTTATTAGGATTTTGACGCATGCTGAGACGGAAAAGTTTTATCGCATCTCCTGGTGAAAAGTTTCCTTCACCAAGGTTAAATTTAGATAAAATCAATTTTATAAAAAAAAGGTAATCCTGATACGGAATACGTTCACCAAATGGCACAAGCTTCATTTTTGAATAGACTTCAAACGGACCTTGTTTTTTATCGATTAAAGTAATTGAGTTAAAAGTTTTATAATTCTTTTTGTCGATCCATTCGTAATCAGGAGTTCCCGTAAAAATTGGTGTGTTTAATGAATCAGAAAGCCCGGTAACCCATGGTAGTTTTGTTCGGCTGCGCAAGAGATATACTGGTGTAGCCGTTTCTGGCCAAATAATCAAATCAACTTGTTGATGCCCGATAGATTTTGTGAGGCTATCGTACAAAAAAAAGCTTCTCTCCCTGTTTTCCTTTTCCCATTTTTGGTATGGGTCAATATTTCCCTGAACAAGGGCTACTTTGACCTTGCCACTGTTACCTTTCTGAACTTCTTTATTAACGCTTAATGGCAAAAGGAAAAGTATAATTAAAAAAATCGCTGTAGTAAAAGCTATTTTTTTATTTTTTCGATAAACATAAATTGAATACAAACCGACATTTAAAACGCATATCCAAAAAGAAACGCCATAAACACTTGTATATTCAGCATATTGGATGAAAGCAGTATAATAAGATTGTGTATAACCAAGTGAAACCCATGGAAATCCTAATTCACCAAGTGATTTTCCATATTCAATAGCTGTCCAGACAAATGGAACTGCAAAAAGTGCAAGATTATCGGATGTTTTAGAAATCTGCGTATAGAATATAGCGAAAAGTGCATAGTATAAGGCATGCACGAGGATCACAGCAATCACACCAAGTGATGTTGGAAACACAATCCAATAAATTGTGAAAAGGCTAATGAAAATACCGGTTATATATCCCCATTTAAAACTCTCTTTAAAAGATAGATCTTTTAACAGGATGAGAAAGGGAATAAGTGAACAATATGCAAGAAATCCTAGTGGAAGTGGAGCGAATGACAAGCCAAGAAGAAGGGCTGAGACAATTGAAAGTAAAAGATTTCTCTGCATTAAAGCAGAACCTCTCTTCCTTCACGTGCAGATTCATAAATTTTTTCGATTAACTGCAATCTTGTTGCAGCCTCTTTTCCACCTGACGTCAAAACAGTCTTTTGTTTAATACACGTTACAAAATGTTTGAGTTCATTTTGATAGGAACGGATATAGCGCAGAGTGCTGTTTTCATCTTTCGATGGCACGATGTTAACTAAATTACCATGCATTTTCTTATAAACGCATAAAGGATTGATAGTCGCCGTTGCTTCGGTTCCAAAAAAAGTCGCCGACAAATTTTCCATTTCCGATAGAATCGACCAACTTACATCCAAGTTTAATACGATCCCGTTTTCAAATTGAATCATGCTGATGGCTGTATCTTCTACATCAAACTTGGAAGAGTGATTAAATATTTTTGCTTTAAGGGAAACAGGTTTCGGATTCCCCAAGAGCCACCAGGCAGCATCGAGCATTTGTATACCCAGATCCATAAGAACCCCACCACCTGACATTTCCTTCCTAAATAACCAATGTTTTTCAAGGTGTGAGACATCAAGATTCTTAAACCAGGTTACTTTACATGAAAAAACATCGCCAAGTTCTTTCCCCTGAATAAAAGACTTCAATGTAATTAATTCTTTACGAAATCTTATATTCATCGCGGCCATAAGCAAGCGATTGTATTTCTCACTGGCTTCAACCATGGCAAGAGCGTCTGTATATGTCGGAGCGAAAGGTTTCTCCACAAGAACATGCTTCCCTGCCGCAAGTGCCGCAATCGCCAATGAACGGTGTGCTTGCGTATCAGTACAAATATCAATGGCATCGATACCTTCATCTCGGAACAGCACATCAGGATCAGTACTCCATTTGCCAATATTAAATTTATTCGCAACCCATTCAGCAGCAGAAGCTTGTACATCACAAATAGCAACTAATTCTGCTTCAGGTATTTTTTTCCATTGCGGGATATGTGCAATTTGTGCAATTTTACCTGCACCAATTAATCCAATTTTAATTTTTTTCATTTCTAATTCGATTTTCGATCAAGGTATCCTGTAAGGATGAATGATGCAGCAATCTGATCTACCTTTCCTTTGGATCGTGAAGCTTTTATACCCGTTTGTTGCATGACACGTCTAGCTTGTATTGACGTGAGTCTTTCATCAACAAATAAATATGGCAATTGCACATCCTGGATAAGTTGACGTGTGAAGTTCTTAACCTCATTAGCCATTTCTCCTTCAGTTCCATCCATATTTACAGGGACGCCGATCACAATGCCAACCACTTGTTTTTCATTGCAGATAGCTTTAATTTCTTGCACCAAATGACTATAATCCTTGTATCTGTCAATGGATTTAAATGGTTGTGCCGTCATTTGCAAGGCGTCTGACAATGCGATACCGACACGAACTCTACCATAATCCAAAGCCAATAATCGCCCGGGTGTGGGCAATCTTTCCATCATGGATAAATTATTCAGCTAATGGTTGCTTCAAGACTTCCTTGAGTAATTTTCCGGCCTTGAAATGAGTTTTACGTCGCGCAGGCACATAAATAATTTCACCTGTTTTGGGATTGCGAGCTTTGGGTTTGGGTTTAGTTGTCTTTACCTCGAACACACCAAAATCACGAATTTCAATTCGTATTTCAGGATCAGCTTCTTCCATAAACTCACGCAATGCAGTAAAAACACCATCGACAATTTTTTCAGTAAGATAGATTTTTTCTTCAACTAATTTTGCTGTGCGTTTTGCTACGTCCTTCTTCGTAATTGTCACCTTCATGAATAGCTCCTTCTGTTAACAAATTTCCATCAACTAGTCATTTAAATTAAACGTTACATCTATAAATTGAAACTGGATTATATAAATTGATTTTCGATGTTTTATTCCTATTCACAATCATTCTGTTATCTGATATACTGCTTGATAGACCTAGATTTTTACTAATTTACAGCTCCCCCTGTACCATTTAATCGTTCAACACTTATGATTCCCTCTAATTTGTTGAGTTTTTTAATTAGTTGCGTCAAGTGGGGAAGATTTCGTACTTCAACAATTAAATTTCCATGGACGACATGATCCTCGGCTTTCATATTAATACTGATTATATTTGTGTTTGACATGCTTATCGTCTCACTGACATCTCGTAAATAATCTTTCCGGTCCTCGGCCAGCATTCGGATTCTTGCAATAAATTGCCGGTCTTTTTCAACATCCCATTCCACATCGATACGACGCTCTGGAGAATCCATCAAATAGGACAGGTTTTTACAATCTGTTCGATGTATAGTAACCCCTTTCCCACGTGAAATAAATCCGATAATTTTATCACCAGGAATAGGTTGGCAACATTGAGCAAAGGTAAAAAGCAGATTATCTAATCCTTGCACACGCACACCCTTCGCTGAACGACGTGCACGAGAAACAAATTTTTGTAAAATAGAAGTATCTGTAAGTTCTGTTTTTTCTTCAGGTACAATTTTCTTTTTTAAGCTCTGTTGCGATATATCACCGTTCCCGATCGCTGCATAAAACTGCATGAGATCTTCAAAACCATAGCTTAAAGAAAGCTCCTGCAAGCTTTTTTCACTATACTTTAAGTTATATTTTTTCAGCTTTTTATGAAGAATTTCTTCTCCGAGTTTTGTGCTTTCAGCAAATAGCGCATCACGGAGCCAGCGCTTAATCTTGCTCTTCGCCTTAGATGTTTTAGTAAACTTCATCCATGCCGGATTTGGATTTTGATTGGATGAAGTTAAAATTTCGACAGAATCACCGCTTTTAAGTTTATAATTCAACGGGACGATTTTACCATTTACTTTGGCGCCAATACAATGCAATCCTATATCTGTATGAACAGAGAATGCAAAATCGACCGGGGTACTATTTTGTGGCAATCGCAGTAAATCTCCTCGTGGTGTAAAGACAAAAACTTCGTCATGGAAAAGATCAATGCGTAGATTTTCCATGAATTCCATCGGGTCCTGTGTGTCATGTTGCCATTCTAAAACTTCCCTTAGCCATGCGAGATGTTTATCCAGATCGTCAGCTCGAGTTTTGCCTTCTTTGTAACGCCAATGTGCAGCGATACCCTCCTCTGCCGTCCTGTGCATTTCTTCCGTACGAATCTGTACTTCTACTTTTTTGCCCTCATTGCTAATGACTGTCGTGTGCAACGATTGGTACATATTTGACTTCGGAGTCGCAACGTAGTCCTTGAATCGTTCCTGAATTGGTGTAAACAAACTATGCACCAGACCAAGCGCAAAATAACAATCTTCCATCTTTTTAACGATGATACGGATGGCTAATAAATCATAAATTTCTTCAAAGCTCTTTTGTCTGACTTCAATTTTTTGCTGTATACTATAGAGATGTTTCGGGCGCCCAGTAATTTTTGCTTTTATATTTGCGCGCTTTAATTCATTTCGGATCGGCACGGTTACAGAACGTATATATGCTTCCCGCTTTTCGCGGGAATCGGCTACAGCTTTTGTTAAATTTAAGTAATCATCAGGTTTTAACACCTTAAATGCTAAATCCTCAAGTTCCCATTTTACTTTCGCAATGCCTAAACGATGAGCTAAAGGTGCATAAACGTCTCTTGTTTCAAGAGCAATCCGCATTTGTTTTTTTGGTGGCAAATAATGCAGTGTTCGCATATTGTGTAGCCGATCTGCAAACTTTATAAGAATTACTCTGATATCCTTCACCATTGAGAGAATCATTTTGCGAAAGTTTTCAGCCTGACGCTCTTCAACACTATCGAATTTCAGTTCGCTGATTTTTGTTACACCATCAACGAGAAGTGCAACTTCTGCACCGAAATCTTCCGTGACATCTTCCATCGAAATACCCGTATCTTCCACAACATCATGCAACAATCCACCGGCAACCGTAACATAGTCCATTTTGAGTTCTGTCAAAATTTTGGCGACTTCGATTGGATGTGCAAAATAAGGTTCGCCTGATTTTCGCAATTGATCACGATGGGCATCTCTTGCATAATAAAAAACCCGTTCAAGCAATTCCTCGTCAACAGTTTTGAGATATCGCTTGAGTCGACGAATAAGAAATCCGAGAATTTGTTGGTCTTGCTCTTGTTGCATGGTGCATGTCACGGATTAAAATGGTTGTGCATTATTGCCAAAATATGTGTTACCATCCTGGCGGGCCAGGTTTGTAAAAAGGACATATTGTTTTAGGAATTGTAATTCAACCGTACCAATTGGCCCATTTCTTTGTTTACCAATTATAATCTCTGCAGTAGAGTCAGTTTGTGACTGATCATAAAAGTCATCTCGATATACAAACATAACAACGTCGGCATCTTGTTCGATAGCTCCTGACTCCCGCAAATCGGAAAGCATAGGTCGCTTATCGGTACGGGACTCTACAGCTCTGGAAAGCTGTGAAAGCGCAATGACCGGGATATCCAACTCTTTTGCGAGCGATTTCAACGATTGTGAAATCATCGATATTTCCTGCTGTCGGCTTTCGGTTACCGGACCGTGAACGAGCTGCAAATAATCAACGATTATCATACCAATTTTGTGTTCTGCCATGAGACGACGTGCTTTCGCACGGATTTCAAGCACACTGATCCCAGGTGTATCATCGATGAATATGTTCGCGTCAGACAGACGACCGGCAGCTATACTCAGCCGTTTCCAGTCTTCTTTTGGTAATTTTCCTGTTCGTACCAGGTGCGCGTCGACTTTTGCCTCGGCAGTTAGCAAACGCAAAGCCAATTGATATCCTGCCATTTCGAGGCTGAAAATACCAACACCAATCCCGTGATCGACTGAAGCATTCCGTGCCATATTTAAACAGAGCGCTGTCTTCCCCATAGAAGGACGAGCCGCAAGTATAATTAAATCTGAATTTTGAAAACCTGCTGTTTTATTATCCAGATCGGTAAAACCACTGGGTACGCCATTTACAGCATCTTCCTGATGGTGATAATTTTCAATTGTGGAGAACGTTTCTTTTAAAACTGGCTCTATATGTTGGAAACCTTTCCTCAGTCCTCTTTCTGAGAGAGCAAATATCTGCTGTTCGGCCTTATCAATTAAATCCGTAGCTTTCTCAGATGCTTCGTAAGCCATTTGGCTAATTTCGGTTGATATCGAAATCAGTCTGCGATAAAAGGCTTTTTCAAGCACAATGCGTGCGTGATATTCAACATTCGCTGCACTGGGAATAGCATTGGATAATTCTGTTAAATAGTAGTTTCCCCCTACCTCATCCAATAGATTTTTTCTTGAAAGCTCGTCAGCGACAGTGAGCATATCAATTGGTTCAGTACGACTAAATAAGGAAACCATCGCACGAAATATTTCTGAATGGCTGCGTTTGTAAAAATCTTCGGGCTGAAGAATTTCGAGTGCTTTTCCGACAGCCTCTTGTTCAATGAGCATACTACATAATACGGCTCTCTCCGCAGTCATGTCTTGGGGTGGAAGTCGATCTATTTGTGGCTGTTTGTCGGACATGATTTCCTGATAATTTCAATTTATGCCATAGGTGGCTTATCGCCAATTTCAGAATCGTATATTTTGCGAAATAATTTCATATCTTCATAAACTTCCCAAAACAACGATTTGCTTTCAACTAATTTTGATGGACAATGTGTTACTATGGTTTTCTTACCATGAAAATTGTAAACTTGTCCACGCATTGCATCAATTTCAAGTTCATTTTCAAGAAAAATATGAGCCGCTTTCTCCCCCAATAGAAAGAGATATCGTGGCCCTATTATTTTTAATTGCTCTTTGAGAATATTCCGTGCTAACATCTTATCATTATTTGAAGGTTGCTCAATAAAAAACTTAAAGGCAGGAGTTAAATAAATTTCGTTGAGTTCAAACATCATTTTTTTCAACATTCGCACGAAAACACCTTGAACATCCTCAGAATAAATCTTCTTATTACGAAAATTTTCCTGAGTTGTTAACGCAGATACAAACATAACCTTCGAACGAATTGATCCTGAACCCAGAAAAGATTCATTATTATAACTATGCAGCCGCTCAGAAAAAGTTTGAATTTGACTTAATTTATCGGATTGGTGTGAAAATTTCAGCCCTCGTTTTGAATGAATTTCTTTTGCTTCGACAACAGGAATTTTTTGCATTAATTCCTTAGATAGAACGCGATCATCATTTTCTGAATGTGCATTTGGGTCGGGCTTTGAAACTTCCATTCCCAAAAAAATGTTTTCTTTGCCCCAGAGATCGGTCTGCTGTTCAATGAAGCATTTTATAAGATCGAAATTTTCTAAAGTTAAAGTCATTTAAAATCTATAGGTTTGCATGTATGATCATTGCTTTTTTTAGAATCTCAACCGCTAATTCAATTTTTTTCATGAGCGGCAGATCGACTATAGTTCCATCTGGAAATAAAATTTTTGCTTTGTTTGTGTTTACTGAAAATCCCGCGCCTTTTTCAGAAGGGTTGTTTACTACAATAAAGTCAAGACCTTTGCTCGCAATTTTTTTAGCCGCATATGCAATTTCATCGTTTGTTTCCAGTGCAAATCCGATATGAACAGACTGTTTTCTTAATTCTTTTAATTCAAACAAAATATCAGGGTTTTGTTTGAGCGGAATAACAGATGCGGCATTTTCCTTTTTAATTTTCTTTTCCGAAATGACGTCAGGTCTAAAATCTGAGACTGCAGCCGCGCCAATCAAGATACCATTTGTCGGATAATTATCTTTGGTTGCTAAGAACATTTCATTAGCGGTCTCAACTGCAACAATATTTACATCTGTTGGCGGTTTTAGATGTGTGGGGCCATGAATAAGTGTTATATTTGCTCCCATAGCCGCTGCAACTTCTGCTAGAGCAAATCCCATTTTGCCCGAAGACTGATTACTTATAAATCGCACCGGATCAATTTTTTCTCGCGTACACCCTGCGGTAATAGTCACATTCACACCCGCAAGTTCTTTTTTTTGCCATAGTTTTCTGTAAATATGGCTAACAATTATTGGCTGATCAGGTAATCGTCCAACTCCTTTTCCTTCAAGTTGGGATGCCATCAACCCATATTCAGGTTCAACAACCGAAATATGCCTTTTACGTAACAGTGAAACATTTTTCTGGGTTGCCGGATTTTCCCACATTCCGGTATTCATTGCCGGGATGATCAATACATCCTTTCGAGTAGCGAGAAATGTTGCTGTTACAAGATTATCTGCAATGCCGCTCGCAAATTTGGCAATCGAGGTGGCAGTTGCAGGAGCAATGACATACAAATCTGGCCATGTTGCCAACTCAATATGTTCAATTTCACTTAAAAAAGGTTTAAAAAGGTCAACTGGAGCAGGAACACCAGTGAGTGATTCAAATGTTAATGGTGAGATAAATTGTGTCGCACCTGGCGTTAATACTGTGCGAACAGTTGCATTCTCTCGTTGTAGCTCCCGCACAAGTTCGCAAATTTTATACGCCGCGATCCCGCCGCATACGCCAATAAGAATTTTTTTTCCTTTAAGCATCGCATAGTTCGATTATTCTGCGTCGTCATTGAGTTCTAATTTTAGAACATCGCCAGCCAGGAACTCTTCCAGCGCGATAGTATGAGGTTTTGGTAAATTCATTTCCACGACATCTTTTTCTACTTGCTCGTACTCATCTTCGAGAAAATCGTCGCTATCTTCATCATAATATTCTTTTTCGAACATCTGTTTTTGATCATCATTTATTTGCCGTGCACGC
>QQUM01000530.1 GCA_008501545.1 Calditrichota bacterium | reverse complement strand
GGCACGAATTTGGGAGCCGCTACAAATGCAAATGGCTATTATAATATTCTCAATGTGCCGCCAGGGACCTACACTTTACATGCCAGCATGATTGGTTATAAAAACATGGATTTCACTTCAGTACTTGTACGCATTGATTTAACCACCTCTATTGACATTAAAATGACCGAGACAGTGCTGGATATCGGTGAAACGGTGACTGTGGTTGCGGAACGCCCCTTGGTGCAAAAAGATATCACTTCCGGTCTTGCGGTTGTGAATCGTGAAGAAATATCAGCGATGCCTGTGCAGGAACTCAATGAGGTTCTATCGCTGCAAGCGGGCATCACCGAAGATGCCGGAGGGCATCTGCATTTTCGTGGCGGTCGTGCCGGAGAGGTGGCTTTTCTCATCGATGGCATATCTGTCACCGATCCTTATGACCGTGGCGTTGCCATTGAAGTGGAGAATAACAGCGTGCAGGAACTGGTGGCTGTTTCCGGGACTTTTAATGCTGAATACGGGCAGGCGCTTTCCGGTATAGTTGACATTGCCACACGTGAAGGTGGAAACAAATTTTCCGGAGAAATCAACCTGTATTCCGGCGACTACCTGAGCCGGGACGAGGAGTTATTTTTTGGAATTGATGATCTCGATCCATTTGCCGTTCGCAATGTACAAGCTACTTTAAGTGGTCCGTTGCCGGGTTTTTCCGACAAATTGACTTTCTTTCTTACTGGTCGTTATCATGAAAATGATGGCTGGCTTTGGGGACAGCGCCGGTTTTTGCCGGGAGATTCTTCGAGTTTTGAAGCTCCGAATATCGCAGACTGGTACATTGAAGAAAGCGGCGATGGTGCGATTGTTCCCATGAATAATCTTCGTAAATATTCAGGACACGGGAAACTATCGTGGCGTATCACCCCAGTAGTAAAACTGGCTTACACATTTTTAGGTGAAGACATCGCCTCTCAGGGTTACAACCATTTGTTTAAATTAAATCCTGAAGGCAATTTACGCAATTTTGAAACTGCACAAACGCATATCTTTTCCTTAAGCCATACGCTGTCATCCAACACATTTTATACTGTTCGATCATCCTTTTTCAATAAAGAATTTCGAAGCTACGTTTTTGAGAATCCCATCGATAGCCGCTACGTCAATCCCCAGCTTTTACGCCGGATTGGCAGCAGTTTTCACACCGGCGGAACGCTGATGAACCACTTCAATCGCCAGACTGAAACCTGGAATGGCAAATTTGAACTGACCAGCCAGCTACACCCTGCTCACCTGGTTAAAGCAGGCGCCGAGTTCCGCAGACATAAACTTGAATTGCACGATATCACCATCCGCTTCGATCGTGATACCGGATGGAAACCCTTTGTTGATCCCGTTTCGACGTTTAATAACAACCAATACAGTAATAAACCGCAGGAATTTTCATTTTATTTGCAGGACAAAATCGAATGGCAGGATATGATAGTAAATGCCGGATTGCGATTTGACTGGTTCGATCCAAATTATGTTGTACCTGTGGAGTTGCGCGATCCTAAAAACTCGGAAAAAAAGTCGGCAGATATAAAAATGCAGCTCAGTCCGCGAGTCGGCATTGCATATCCGATTACCGACCGTGGTGTGATCCATGCATCTTATGGCCATTTTTTTCAAATGCCGGCATTCGATTATCTCTATCAAAATTCGGAATTTGAAATTTTTCCCGGACGATTAGTGTCCAAAATCGGCAATGCCAACCTCGAACCGGAGCGCACCATTGCTTACGAAGTTGGTTTACGTCAGCAGCTTGGGCAAGAATTGGCTATTGATATTACCGGTTATTTTAAAGACATACGCAATTTATTAGGCACTGAAATCCATGAACTTTTCACATTGGGCGATAAATACGCGCGTTATATTAACAGGGATTTTGGCAATGTTCGTGGTATCACTTTTACCTTGAACAATCGTTCGACAAGTCTGTTTGTATTTTCTTTGGATTATACTTTTCAAATTGCCGAGGGCAACGCTTCCGATCCGGAATCTGTGTTTTTAGATAACCAGACCGATCCTCCGATAGAAACCGAAAAACGTGTTGTACCGCTGGACTGGGACCGATCCCATATTCTCAATTTTCAGGTGGGTTTGAGCAGGCGTCCATCCTGGGGGGTGAACTTGTTAGGTAAAATGTGGAGTGGGCTTCCATACACACCGGCCGCACAGGGAACGCGTTTGTTGCCTTTTGAAAACAGCGCCCGCCGACCAACGCAATATACTTTCGATGTACGTGCTTTCTATGGCTTGAATCTGGCAGGTTTGACCACGTCCTTTTATTTTAATATCGATAACTTATTCGACCATCGCAATGAGATTATTGTCTTCTCGGATACCGGACGCGCAGGTCGGACGCTGCTTCGAAATCCTGCCCGTGGCCCCAATACAGTGGATGAATTCCTGATTCGGCCAGATTTTTACTCACCGCCGCGGCAAGTGACTGTTGGAATGGCTGTAAAATTTTAAACAACATTTGAAACTATGGAATTTAGATTACTTCGAACTAAAAAATAAAATGAAAAAAATGAACATCCATATTTCCTTCGGAAAAACAAGCTGCGCTGCATTGCTTCTTATTTTGCTCCTGCAAAATTTTATGAGTGCACAAGAAATTGCCCCCCATGGTAACCGCGCCTGGCGTAAAAAAGGCATCCATAATGGCAATCTTTTGCGAACTATGTTTTTTAACTGGGGCGAGGTTGCCCGTTGGCCGGATCAGCCCTCGGTGGAATGGCCGAAAGGCAGTGGCAATTCTTACGTTGACGGTGTGACCGTGCTCGTCGGCGCTGAAGTCATCGATGCCAATGGCGATACAATTCACATTACGGAAGCCGGATACCGTGAAATGATGCAGATTTCGCCGGATGGCGTCGAATATGGCTGGCAGCCTGTGCCGGGATATGCCAATCCTGACCAGGATAGCCCGGCGATGAGCGACAAACCGGAAACCTGGCCTGAAACCTGGCCGGACAAAGAGAGCGATTGGAATGGTGTATGGAACGGTTATTTTGGTAAAAAAACGGCCGCCGATCAGGAAAGCTTTTTTGTTTTTGACGATGCTCTGGACAAACGATTCGATTATCAGCCAAGCCCGAATATAGATCCTGAGCGCGGTGGATTGGGAATGCAGGTACAAACGCGTGGATTGCAGTGGTCGCATGTGCTGGCTGAAGATGTTATTTTTTGGATTTACGACGTCACGAATGTGGCCGAAACGGATTACACCCGCGTCAATTTTGGCATGTACATTGACAGCGGCGTTGGCGGCACTGATGATTCATTGGATGACAACGGGTTCTATGATACAAAAATTGATATCGCTTACTCCTGGGATAACGATTTTACCGGCGACACCGGCTACACCGGGACGCCGGGTTATGTCGGATATGCCTTTTTGGAAAGCCCGGGCAATCCTTTCGACGGCAGAGATAATGATGAGGACGGCATTGTTGATGAGCGCCGTGACGACGGAATAGATAACAACGGCAATTGGAAGCCGTATACTGATTTAGACGGCAACGGTCGCTGGGATGAGGGCGAACCTGTAAACGATGACGTAGGCAAAGACGGCATCGGTCCCCTGGAGCGCGGATACCGCGGCCCGGACGAGGGTGAAGCAGATGGAGAACCGACGCCGGGTGAACCACACTTCGATGCCACCGATCTTGAAGAATCTGACCAGATCGGCCTGACAAGCGTTGATCTCGTTGTTGCAGGTTTAAGTGGCGACGTGACTTTTGAAACGGTTGGTTCAGAGGATTTGTGGCGTCGCATGTCCGCAGGCAATTTTGATACCGAGCCTCACTTCAATACCAATTCAGGGTTGATCTATGCGTCGGGCGCTTTTCCTGTGCCTGCCTGGCATACTGAACGGTTCTCAATGGCGCTTGTCGTTGGTGAAGACCTGGATGATCTGATTCGCAATAAAAACACCATTCAATTGATATTTAACGCCAATTATAATTTTTCCCGGCCACCGGATAAACCAACGCTGAAAGTTGTTCCCGGTGATAAAAAGGTTACACTTTATTGGGACCGCAAAGCAGAGAGTTCTATCGATCCATTTTTAGCAGATTCTCTGGGCAATCCGCGCTTTGATTTTGAGGGTTATCGAATTTATCGAGCTACCGACCCTGATTTTCTGGAAAATCGTCTTATCACAGACGCCTACGGCAATCCGGTTTTTCGCATACCCATCGCCAAATTTGATCTTGTAGACGGTATTAATGGGCCACATCCAATCGGCGTAAATGGCGCTCAGTTCGATATGGGCACAGATTCCGGCCTGCAGCACGCATGGGTGGATACAACAGTTGAAAACGGACAAAAATATTATTATGCCGTGGTCTCTTACGACCAGGGTGATGTTGCTATCGGCCTTGCTCCCAGCGAATGCCCCAGCGTAATTGAAACCGATGTGGCTGGCAATATTCGAACAGATATCAACACGGCGATTGTCGTTCCCAATGCACCAGCTGCAGGATATCAACCGCCGGAAGTGCGCAATAATGGTGCAGTGCATGTGTCGGGTCCGGGAACA
>QQUM01000675.1 GCA_008501545.1 Calditrichota bacterium | reverse complement strand
GGTAACATTGACTGCAGACGATTTGACCACTGGTGTGTATTATTACAGCCTCCGAACTGCGCATAAAATACACCTGACAAAAAAAATGATTCTCATCCGATAGCAGACAAATGGACATTGGAGCGTGTGCGTGAGTTTTCAAACGTGCAAGACACATCAAAACATGTGTGCGCAAACGAAAATCAATTTCACCGACTATAAAAAACATTTGAAACAGAATGAAAAAAAGTATCATCACATTTTTCCAACTCCTTCCCGCAGTTTTAAGTTTTCTGCTCATCGCAGCCCATTTCAGCAGGGCAGGAAATACTATCCTGCTTATTGTAAGTCTCGTTTTACTGCTCAGCCTGCTTATACGGCATTCACTGGTTGTGATCATCGCCCGTTACGCCCTCATCCTGGCCGCGTTGGAGTGGATTCGAACGACTTTTATGCTGGTTGCAAAACGGATGGAAACTGGGCAATCATGGGAACGGTTGGCGATAATTCTCGGTGTCGTGACAATTTTTACACTGGTTGCAACACTGGTTTTTCGCTTCAAAAATGTACGGGAGAGATATAAATTAATGTGAGTTCAAACGAGGAATTTTACGCATTGTAAAAAAAACGATATGACGAAAGCGAATACATCGGCGGTCGTGCTAGGTTGAAGTTTCGGTTTCCCCATTTCGTTTTTGCAAAACTTTTTGGTATAAATTCATCAGTGAAGTATACCCCTGCTGTGGCGTGTAATTTTGCTCAAATGTCTTTTTTGCAGCCTGCCCGATTGCCTTCAATTTATCCACATCATCATACAGCGCGCGTGCTTTTTCGCATAAATCAGGTTCATGCATCGGTTCAAAGAGACACCCATTTACCCCATCATCGATCATCTCAGCAAGGCTGCCGATGCGGCTGGCGAGCACGGGAATACCAGCAGCAAAGGCTTCGAGGACAACTGTCGGCATGCCTTCATACCATGTCGAAGGCACGACCAGAAACCTGGTACGGGCCAACAATTCCGTGCGCGTTCTCGAGTTGACAAAACCCTGCAGCTCGATATGGGTCATATGATCAGCGTGCAAACGCGTTGCAATGGACTCAATCATTGGACCGCTACCGGCTATTTTTAACGGAATTTCCGGCATACTTTTCCAGGCATTTATCAATGTATTCAATCCCTTTTCCGGACTCAGCCTTCCGATGAACAGGACAAAATCGCCAGGCTCCTGCCGTTCCAATTGTACAGGGCGGGTAAAATTCGCCCTGACAAATATCTTTTTCTCCGGCAAACCGCCTTGTATGAATTTTGAGCGGTGAAACTCAGTCAATGCGATAAAAGCATCGATGTGTTCCTTGAAAGTCTTGCGCTTCCGGTGCTGATGGAGCGTGTGCGCAACCACAGCAGATTGCAGGCGTGAATTGCGATAGCAACCGTGCCACACACTTTCAAACAAGCCATGTTCCTGGCATTTTTCACAGATTTCTCCGGCTCTTAGAAAAGTAGCAGCCGGGCACAAAAAGCGAAAATTATGCAGCGTCTGCACGACAGGGACATCCATTTCAGCACATGCATAATAAACAGAAGGGCTAATGAGAGGCAGCGTATTGTGTACATGCACGATATCCGGTTTTGCAGAGCGTAAAATCTTGTGGATATCTTCGTAGGTCTGCCCCGACCAACTGGTTTCCTGCAACAACCTTAATTTTTCACGAAAAGTAAAATGGGCGATATCTGCACTATCACGGGTATAAGAAATGACGGTGTGCTTATGATTTTCAAGCAGGTTCATTTCTTCCTGTACAACGGTGTTTTCACCACCCCGGTACCGGTATTTGTTGTGAACGATTAGAATTCTCATTTATCGCCCCGTAAAAATTGAAGAATTGCCCGGGCAGTCAATGCATGGCCTGCAGCAGTCGGGTGGCTGTCGCGAATCCCTTTTACGATTAGCTTTTTGTAGTTATAATTATTTTGCTGCAAATACTGCCGGAAGACTGGAAACAGGTTAACGTAATCAATCTGCTTCTCATCAAAAAAGGCTACGATATCCTGCTGGGCTGCGCTTTCAGATTCCATTTTCGCCAACTGGTAGGTCATTGGAAATATCACAACAAGAAACTCTATTTCTTTCTCTTTTAAAATTTCAGCCATCTGCTGCAATTTTGATTTCATTTCAGACCATCGGGCGGTTTTTATCTTTAAATCGATATAATTTGGATAATAATCAAAAACTGCGAGCGCCAACTGCTCAAGGCTATTTTTAATTGCCCGGACGAGATGGCTCTGCTTCAGCCAGGTTGTATAACTCCCCGTTGTGGCGGCATCGCTATTATCGTCCACTCGCTGCAAACCATCCTTTGTAAAAATTGCCGTGTTTCCATCCATATCATTAAAGAAAAATCCGAGGATCACCAAATCCGGCTGGTATTTCAGGACAACGTTTTGCAGCTGCACGAATTCCTGCCAGGTGTTGTATCCCGGCACACCGAAGTTCAAGACTTCGGTGTGTTCGGATATCGCAAGACTGTCATGCAGAATTGATACATAAATGTTTCGCACATCATGCACACCAAGCCCGAAACAATGCGAGTCCCCGATGCAGGCGATTCGCTTTTTTGATTTTTCTTTGTGTATGGGAAATTCAGCGTCTCGAAATCCCTGTGCATTGATTTTGTACCTATCAGAGGTAAATCCGGGTGTGAGTTCCCACTGCAGGCCGGGCACATCACTTTTGCGCAGGAGTGAATTTAATCCGTTGTCGTGCTCGCTGCGCATCGTGTGCACAAGACGCAGGACCCCTTCGGTTACCAAAAGCATCACGACGATTGTTAGAAGAAAAACGAGATAGGACGTGCGTTTATTTTTCACAACCTGGCTACTTTTTCGATGCGAATCCATTGATCCATTTTTTCCTGCCACCAATCCATCGACCGGCTGACCGATTCAATCCCGGTTCCGAGACTTGCAATGGCGGTGCGCAAATTTACTGTAAAAGCAAAAAGCCTGTCTTCCTCCCAAAATTTCTCTTTCGCCGCCTGGTTGATAAATTTATCGAGCCACAGGCCACAAAGATGCGCCGGCGCCTGTGCCATATCTTGCAAGATAGTATGCGCTATTTCTTCGCTTTGCAAATAAAGCGGATTTTGCCGTGAGTAAATAAACGGCCCACCTGATGATTCATCGGTGATAAATGCTAACAAAACACGCGCACGATCGTAATTGTAATTCCTGAATATCCAGGCAACCTTTCGGGACACAGGCCATTCTGAAAAATTATTCGGCGGCTTTCTCTTGATGGGGACATATGTGACATTCAGGTATTTGCGCTTTATGTATTTTTCGACACTGGCTGCAGTTGAGACTTTCTGCAAAAATGCCGTGAGTAATGCCGTGTACTTTTCCCGGGTATGGGTATTTGGTGGAGCGGTAAACAGCAAATAACTGTACAGTCCATAGCCTTCACCTTCCACCTGGTCATCCACCAGAAAACTCCGCACAGTCACGCGTCTGGATGGTTTATTACTCGATGTTGTGTTGTTTTTTGGGACGCCGGACAGGTCTTCGGCGCTGGTCGTCTCTTCAGTCTCAGTCTCATTACCATTTCCTGATGATTCTTCCTCATCCTGCGGATCGTTTGTGACAGGCGCATACTCATCGTCCAACGGGCTCAAACCACCGACGTCGCGCACAGACATTGTCGTGAACATGGTAATGATAAAAATTATTATAAAAGCGGTTATTATGACCAGTGTATATTTCGAGAACGATGACATGAATTTTTTCTAACTCCTGTTTTTTTTGCTTTGCCATCTTTTAACGAAAAATGCAATGATTCCCACAATGCCGACAATGGCTGTCATTTCTTTTTGATCAAGAGGATATTCTGGAGTTAACCATTGGAAAAATGCCCAGATGAGCAGGCAGATAATAAAGACGACAAGTGTAAAAATCGCCACTTCCTGTTTTGCAATCTTCATTCAATACTTGCAGTTAAATTGAGTTATTCTGCTCCGTAAACCGCATCTTCAAAAGTTCTTTTAATGGCACCGGCGCCGGCCCGGGGATGGGAAAATAATCGTGTGACACCACGCCACGCGGCACGCAGATGCGGTAAACTGGAGAGCACCGTTTTTAATCCCACGCTGAATATATGCCAATAATATAAGCATTGCACAATAAAAAGTGCGCAGTGTATTTTGAAATTTGTCAAATTTTTTCCACATTTCCCTGCAGCAACAACGATACTGGGCCAGTCGGCATTTATTATTTTGCCTTCGCTTCGTCCCAATTCATAATCTGTCGTCCCCGGGTAGGGCACCGTAACAGATGTGATTTTAAACCGCACCCCAATTTTTTTCAGAATACGTGCGGAATGCCAAATGTCGCGAACGGATTGGTTCGGCAGCCCAACGAGATGGCCGCTTTCCAGCTTAATGTCGGCGTCCTTTAATGTGGAAACCAATTGCACCAGTTGCTCAGTCTTGACACGCTTGACTTTTTGCATCAAACCGTCCTGCGCAGTTTCAATGCCTGCTTCAATACGGTGGCAACAGGCCCGGCTCATCAAGTGCAGTCACTGCTCGTCAATAAA
>QQUM01000296.1 GCA_008501545.1 Calditrichota bacterium | reverse complement strand
CCAGCTATTGTACTTTACGGCTCAATTAAAAAGAAACCGCCCATCCCGACACTCATTACATCTGTCCTTGCTGCCGCAGTGCTCGCACTCATTTTTCAAAGCTACACAACGACCGACGTCGTGCAAGCGCTGTATAAAGGTTTTCACACCGATATGGCGGTTTGGGTGCCTGCTGTACCGGAGTCCGTTGCAACATTAACGAACAGAGGCGGACTTTATGAGCTCAATGAGGCGATCACAATTGCCTTTATGATTTTTATCTACATCGGCGCGATTGACCATATCAACGCGATGTCGATCGTTGTGCACCGGCTTTTCTTTTTCGCTAAAAGCCGGGCACGTACGATTTTGTCTTCCCTCGTTGCCACCGCACTGACCAACTCCATGACGTCCAACCAGTACGCCACCAGCTTTGTCGTCGGTGATGCGTTTATGTCGAAATACGACGAGATGAAAATCCCCCGCAAAGTTCTGTCCCGGTCACTGGAGGACACCGTCACCATGCTGGAGAGCGTCGGTCCCTGGACGACGACTTCGGTTTTTATGGTGGCAACTTTGGGCGTTCCTTGGGCGGATTACTGGCACTGGCAATTGCTGTCACTCATCAATTTTATTATTGCACCCACCCTGGCAATTCTTGGGATTGGCTGTTTTTATCATGAAATCGATCGAAAAGGAAAGTGACGATGACACCAGAACACAAACTCGAAACCCAACTGCAGCATTTCGGCGAAAACAGGCAGGATTACCACGGTGCTGTAGTGCCGCCTATTTTTCAGAACAGCCTTTTTACTTTTGAGAGCTGGGAGGCCATCGACGCGGCATTTGATGACCGTACAAAGAACTGTATTTATACACGGGGTAAAAATCCATCGGTGAGTCTGGTGGAAGAAAAAATCGCCAACCTTGCCGGCGGCGAAAGTGCAAAGTTATTCGGTTCGGGCATGGCAGCCATTTCTGCCGCTATCCTGCATTTTCTCCAGCCGGGGGATCACGTGATTACAGTGCAAAATATTTATGGTCCAACGAACAATCTGCTCAATGCCTATCTGCGGCGGAAAATGAACATCGAAGTAACGTATATCAGCGGTGAACACATCGATGACTTTGCAGGAACGATTACCGAGAGAACACGGCTCATCTACCTCGAAAGCCCTTCTTCGGCTGTTTTTCGTTTACAGGATATCGCCGCAGTGGCAAAACTGGCCAAAGAAAAAGGCGTGAAAACGATTATCGATAACACCTGGGCGACGCCGATTTTCCAGAAGCCTTTGGGCATGGGGATCGATCTCGAAGTGCATTCCTGTTCCAAATATTTTGGCGGCCACAGCGACATTGTTGCGGGAGTGATCATCGGTTGCGAGCAGGATATTCGGGAGATTGCTGTTAACGAGTTTGAACTGCTCGGTGGCAAAATGGCGCCTTTTGAAGCGTGGCTGATTCTACGCAGTTTGCGCACAATGCCCATTCGTATGCAAAAACATCAGGAAAATGCACTTCAGGTGGCGGACTTTCTTGAAGAACATCCCAAAATCCGCAGCGTCAATTATCCCGGATTGCCAAGTTTCCCACAGTTTGAACTTGGCCGAAAGCAAATGAGCGGCTACAGCGGTTTGTTAAGTTTCGAACTGGCGATGGATGATTTGTCACAAATTAAAAACTTTTTCAACAGCCTGAAAGTTTTTCAGATCGGTGTAAGCTGGGGTGGCCACGAAAGCCTGATTTATGCACCGGCGATCAGCTATCTGAAAGAATTGCCACCGGAGCAATTTAAAAATCTGGGTATTTCCCTGGGTGATATGCGCATTTCAGTCGGACTGGAAAATGGCGATGATTTAGTGGAGGATTTAGCGCAGGCTTTGGAATTATGAACTGTTCCAGTCCCACAGGGCACTACTAAAACCGCGAAACACGCAAAATAAACGAATTTTTTTCGTGTGGCTCATGTGTTTTACGATTTTAGTACCTTTATTAAATGCTATGAGAATTAACCTGAATTATTCTCACGTAGAGTTGCAGAGCTCGCTGAGAAAAGCTTTAAGAATCTAAAAAAACTCTGCGTTCTCTGCAGATCGGCGTGAATTTCTTTTATCTTTTAGAATTTAATTTCCAAGATAAGATTCGAATAAAAAAATAATAATCAATATATTACGTCAAGTAGATGTAAAATTTATGAATTATCCAGGATAAAACATTGAACAATTTTTAACGAGAAAATAAATCATGCTTGAAAACAGTACATTATTCAATTGGGTCCTTTTGCCCGTCGGTATCTACCTCGCTCGTGTGGCGGACGTTTCACTGGGAACCATGCGTATTATCACGTTATCGCGTGGTCTGAAAAAAATTGCCCCCATACTCGGTTTCGTGGAGATGTTAATCTGGCTCATGGCCATTCGGGAGATTTTCAATAATTTGAATAATCCTGCCTGTTATCTGGCCTACGCAGCAGGCTTTGCCTCGGGTATTTATACAGGTATGTGGATTGAAGAACGCGTCGCCATTGGCTTGCGTGTTGTGCGTATCATAACGCGTTTCGACGCGGAAGAACTCATCAGGACAATGAGGGATAGCGGTTTTGGTGTCACAGTTATTGAAGGCGAAGGCAATGCAGGTTCGGTGAAAATCATTTTTACCGTTGTTCGCCGCAAAGATGTTGCGACTGTCACCGCGATGTCGAAAAAATATAATCCGAAGTCATTTATATCAGTGGAAGATATCAGACAAGCATCAGAAGCAATTCCCCCATTCAATGGCCACCAATCAATTTTCAGCATGACGAAATTATTGAAATTTGAGAAAAAAGGAAATTGATACCGGAATTGATCCCAATAGATTTATCTGAATAATCTTTGTGAAAAAATGAAAATACCGGTAGATCGGGAATTCCATTGATTCCGTTGTGTGTAACCGAAAAGCGAGGATAACGGATGGAAACAAAAATAAAATGGGGCATCATCAGCACGGCAACAATTGCCATGGAGCAGGTGATCCCGGCCATGCAAATCAGCCAATGCTGTGAAGTTGTTGGGATAGCATCGAGAAACCACAGGAAAGCGCAAAAGGCCGCGGAGCAGTTTCAATTTGCCAAAGCTTTCGGAACATACGAGAAACTTTTAGCAGACGAAGAAATTCAGGCGCTGTATATTCCCTTGCCGAATCACCTGCATGTACAGTGGTCGATAAAAGCATTGGAAGCCGGAAAGCACGTCCTTGTGGAAAAACCCATTGGCATGAGCAGCGCCGAAGCCGAAAAATTGGTCGCGGCTGCACAAAAGTATCCCCACTTGAAAATTATGGAAGCGTTCATGTACCGCTTTCATCCGCAGTGGGTTGGCGTGAAGGAAATTGTCGATGATGGTGCCATTGGTGAGATCAAAGCCATTCAGGCGTCGTTTTCCTTTTTTGATGATGATCCCGAAAGCATCGTGAATCGCAAGGAATATGGTGGCGGAAGTTTAATGGACATCGGCTGCTACCCAATTTCTATTTCCCGTATTCTCTTTGGTGGCTTGCCCAAAAGCGTGTCTGCAAAAATAGAATATCATCCTGAATTTGGCATCGACACGCTGGCCGCTTGTATTCTTGAATTTGAACAGGGCATGACCACATTTTTCAGCTCAATTCGGGCAGTGGATGACCAGACCGTGCAGATTTGGGGAACAGAAGGCAGTATTCGATTCAAGCGCCCCTTCAATCCGGCACCCGATAAAAAAGCGCAAATTCAGCTTGTCCGAAACAACAAAAAGGAAAAAATAAAATTCGACAAGTGCAACCAGTACACGTTGCAGGCAGATGCGTTCTCCCGCGCCATTCTCGATGACACCGAAGTGCCAACGCCGCTCAGTGATGCGGTTGATAATATGAAGGTTATCGAAAAGATAATTGAGAGTGATAAACTGGGCAGGCGGGTTGCGATTTGAAGATCATGAGAAATGATGCACCGTATGGCACGGTGCACCATTCAACTCACTTTACTCAAGTCCTCTTTTCTTCAACAACGGCGTAATTTCCGGCTCGCGACCGCGGAAATCGACATACATCTGCATCGCGTCTTTTGTGTCACCGCGGGAAAGAATGTTATCACGGAAGCTTTTCGCTGTTTTGGCGTCGAAAATGCCGTTTTCTTTAAACGCATCAAACGTATCCGCATCCAAAACTTCTGACCACAGATAGCTGTAATATCCCGACGAATAGCCACCAACAATGTGACGGAAATACGTCGTGCGATAACGACTGATAATCTCCGGAATCAAACCGATTTTTTCGAACACACCATTTTCAAATGTGGTAGCGTCGCGCTCTTCTTCAACAATCAACGTATGCCACGCCATGTCGAGATTGGAGGCTGCCATGTATTCAACAGTTGCGAATCCCTGGTTGAATTTTCCGGCTTTTTTAATCTTGTCGATCAATGCTTGCGGCATCACGTCGCCGGTTTCGTAGTGGAAAGCATACAGCTTGAGCATTTCCGGTTCCAGCACACAGTTTTCCATCACCTGGGAAGGGAACTCGACAAAATCACGAGGCACGTTTGTGCCGGAAATGGATGGATACGTGCAGTCGGAAAGCAAAC
>QQUM01000487.1 GCA_008501545.1 Calditrichota bacterium | reverse complement strand
TCATCACGTTTTGCGCCGTCACCGGTGAAGTAATAACCGGGGAAACGGCTGAAATAGGTTTGGAGAAAGCGATCGTGATCGCCGTAAACCGTACGCATAATTGACGGCCAGGCTGTTTTAATCGCAAGATAACCCATACCCGGGCCTTCAATCTCATTTCCACTTTCATCCAGCAAAACCGGTTCAATGCCATAGAAGGGCAGGGTGGCAGAGCCGGGTTTCGTTGCTGTGGCAGCCGGTAGTGGCGTGATTAAAACACCACCGGTTTCGGTCTGCCACCAGGTATCGACAATCGGGCAGTTCTCCTTGCCGATGACTTTGTGGTACCACATCCATTCCGGTTCTTTAATCGGCTCACCGACGGTTCCGAGAATCCGAACGGACGAGAGGTCGTGCGCATTCGGCCATCTATCACCTTCTTTCATAAGCGCCCGAATGGCCGTTGGTGCGGTGTAAAATTGTGTGACTTTGTGTTTTTCAACGATCTGCCAGAAACGGCCATAATCAGGGTAATTGGGCACACCTTCGTACATCATCGTGATAGCGCGATTTGCCATCGGGCCGTAAACGATGTAGGAATGACCGGTGATCCATCCTATATCTGCAGTACACCAATAAATATCTCCCGGCTGGTAGTCGAAGATAAGTTCATGTGTCATGGCTGTATAGAGCAGATAGCCACCGGTTGTGTGCAGCACCCCTTTGGGTTTTCCGGTTGAGCCGGATGTATAGAGAATGAAAAGGGGATCTTCTGCATCCAGTTGCTCTGCTTCACAGAATGGTTCGGCTGTGGCCATGAGTTCATCCCAGTAATGATCGCGCTCCGTTTGCATGTTAACTTCCTGATCCGTACGGCGAACGACGACGACATGTTCGATGGACGGGCATTGCGCGACAGCTTCATCGGCGTTTATTTTCATGGGGATATCCTGTTTGGTCCCGCGAACGCCGCTATCCTGTGTGATGAGGATTTTACATGCCGAGTCATTGATGCGATCCCGCAAAGACTCGGCACTAAACGCCCCGAAAACGATGGAATGTACAGCCCCAATTCGTGCGCATGCCAACATAGCAACAGGAAGTTGTGAGATCATTTGCATATACATGCAGACACGATCTCCTTTTTTTACACCGAGCGATTTAAGCACATTGGCAAATTTTTGTACTTCTGCAAGGAGTTCATTATAGGTAAACGCTGACGATTCGTTGGGATCGTTGCCTTCCCAGATGAGTGCTGTCTCATCGCCATGGCCATCGTTTACATGTCGATCGAGACAGTTGTAGCTGACGTTAAGTTTTCCACCTTCGAACCAGGATATTTCTCCTTTGACAAAATCGTATTCACGAATATTGTCCCATGGCTTGAACCAATGAAGACGTTCCGCCTCTTTTGCCCAAAATGCTTCCGGCTCTTCGATAGACTCCTTATAACGCGCTTTATAGGCATCGAGTGACTTGACGTGAGCGTTTTCTGTTGCTTGAGCTGGTGGTGGAAATAGTTTAACTTCAGCCATTGGTTATCCTCCAAAATGTAAAAGTTCTCTAAACATGATTTGTTTTCATGAGGGAAGATCGTGTTTGTGTTTTATGCAATTTCTAAATTAGTACAGCCCTGGCCTTAATAACGGAGAAAAATATAATGCAAATTGAAACAAATTACAAAAAATATTAATTGCTGATTTATCGTGCGTTCGATTTAAGATTTTCATGCTTTGATAAACTTAATATGACTAGAGCGAAAGCGTCCCGCTGAGCGAAAACACGTTGTTCTCGGCGGGACGCCTTCGAACTGGTTTCTGAGATTTTAATTTTTCTACGCCAATTTTTACATCGAACGCATGTTAATTTAGCCAAGCGCCTTAATGTTTTGCCCGGTAAACTGATCGATTGGGGCTGTTCCAAGAATTTTATCGATTCCAGCCAGTGTCACATCAGAAAGTTGTACGCCGGCAGCTTTTACATTTTCTTCAATCTGTTCCGGTTTTGATGCGCCGATGATTGCACTGGTGATCGCCGGGTACTGCAATGTCCAGGCAAGTGCAAGCGTTGATAAACTGAGCTCAAGATCATCAGCAAGTGATTTCAGTTGATCCACCTTTGATAGTACATCCGGAGTGAGTCGTTTTTGCATGAAGTGATTAATTGTGTCATTTGCAGCACGGCTGTCTTTGGGAACAGTACCGCCAGTGTACTTGCCGGTGAGTATGCCCTGTGAGAGAGGCGAGAATACGACAATCCCCAGTCCTGATGCATAACACGTTCGCATCACATCAATTTCGAGGCTTCGGTTAAGCATGTTATAGATTGGTTGGTTGCTTACAGGCTGATAGCCACCGATTTTTTGCGCGATGCCCACGGCATCCTGAATTTGTGCTGCTGACCATTGGCTCACTCCCCAATAGAGTATTTTTCCCTGCCGAATCAGATCGGTCATGGCGCTCACTGTTTCTTCAAGAGGCGTTTCCTTGTCATAACGATGGCATTGAAATAAATCGATATAATCCGTCTGCAAACGCTTTAGGGATGCGTGCACGGATTCAAAAATGTGCTTGCGTGATAGGCCGCAGTCGTTCGGATCATCCGACATGGGAAAGTAACATTTTGTCGCAATAACAACTTTCGACCGTTCATAACTTTTCAGTGTTTCACCAAGAAATGATTCGGCAGCGCCATTGTTGTATACATCTGCAGTGTCATAGAAATTTATTTCGCAATCGTAGGCTGTTTTGATGCAGTTTTGTGCCTGTTTCTTTTCGATACTGTTGCCATAGGTCAACCAACTGCCTAAACTTATTTCACTAAGTTTCAGTCCTGTTTGTCCGAGATTTCTGTACAACATATTGTCTTTCACTCCTAACTTTTCTTTTTTTCTTCCAGTCGTTTGTCCAGCATATAATCCGCCAGTGTAAAAGCTTCTTCCGCTGTCCACTCGTTGGGTTTGTGACCATTTGCAAGCAACCCTTGCAAAGCATGTGCAGCGAAATAATCCCGCAGCGTCATGCCTTTGTACTCGGTCTTCTCACCCCGCGACGGGAAAGCCGGCCCGGCAATGTTTGTCTTTTTCACAGTGAACTCCTGTAATATTGATAAGTCTTGCTAATTTAGATCATCATGAAATATAGATTTTTGCCTGTTGAAAATCAACTGATGAAATCTGTAAAAAAAATTTGAGTGCGTTAATCCATTTGTTTAATCATGCTCATTCCTGTTGAAAATACGCTGCAACTCGTGGCATTACTGGATTTAGTCCTGTGTGAGATTTTCCAGTTGTCTTTGTGCATCCTTCCTGTGAACCACTGATATTTTTTAAATATTTAATAACTTCTTTTAAATTTATTAATTTGGCTTAATTCATTTTTCTGGCTATACTATCCAATTGTGGTAAAAATTTTTTATATATGTTTTTTGACCAAAAAAGAGAAAACAGGCATCAAACAGAAGATTTTGTTTTCCGTTTTTAATAATGCTTATCATATAAGTTTATTTGATTTTAGTTCACTACATTGTTTTTCGAGAAGAAGCCTGATTAACTCTTGCTCGATTTGCAGCGTAGTTTAAAGTCTAAATGCATGCGCACTGCACGACTTATTGTCTCCTCTTAAATCGTTCGCCGGATGGGATATGGAAGATATAAAGACAGATAACCTGATATGTTATCATTGTGGCGAGGTCTGCGATAACGATGACATCCGCATTGATGACAAGCTCTTCTGCTGTCAGGGATGTCGCATTGTCTATGAGATAATAGCAGACAGCGGCCTCGACAGTTATTATGAAATCGAAAATAAACCAGGCATTAAACGTCTTGAAGATATCCCCTCAAATAAATTTGCCTACCTCGACGATGAACAAATTTCCAACAAACTGCTCGATTTTCAGGATGACAATACCGGAACCGTTACTTTTACAATCCCGCAAATTCACTGCAGCGCCTGCATTTGGTTGCTGGAGAACTTGCATAAATTCCACCCGGCAATTCGAACTGCAAAGGTGAATTTCCTCAAGAAAGAAGCGTTCATCGTCTTTTCAAGAGATCAAATGAGCTTGCGGAGCCTGGTTGAAACGCTGGCTTCCATCGGCTATGCCCCGGATATCAACCTGCAAAGTGTTGATGAAGAGAAAGCCCCAAAAGCGGCGCGCCAGTTGTGGCTGAAATTAGGCGTTGCCGGATTTGCTTTTGGTAACGTTATGCTACTGAGTTTTCCTGAATACCTGGCAGGCGAAGGGGAAATCGAGCCCTATTTTTTGCAGTTTTTTTCCTATCTGAACATTGTACTTTCATTGCCTGTTCTGTTTTATTCTGCATCCGATTATTTTCGGTCTGCATGGGTTGGCTTGCGGAAGCGCATCATCAACATGGATGTCCCGATCTCGCTGGGCATGCTCGTCCTGCTCGGACGCAGTTACTGGGAGATTTTAGCCGACACCGGTACGGGCTATCTCGATTCATTTACCGGATTGGTGTTTTTCCTTCTCATTGGTAAACTCTTTCAACAGAAAACCTACGATAGTCTGAATTTTGAACGTGATTACAAAAGTTATTTTCCGATTTCGACAACCTCAATCAAGGATGGGCACGAGGAAGGGG